>JAICJP010000058.1 GCA_025928375.1 Candidatus Sulfotelmatobacter sp. | reverse complement strand
GAAGCGATGTAGGCCGTCAATTTCTTCCCCAGAATTGTGGTCAACTCCGTGATGAGTTTGGAAAAATCCAGAGTTGTTGCTTCGCGATAGGCCAACAAATCCGGTCTTGCCGGGGTCGATACTGCCATGTCTTGGACCTCCAAACCCAATGACAGCGTATCACAATGACGTTAGAATGGCAAGCGAATCACAGGTAAATACCATAGCCGCCGGATCGCCGTAAACCATTGAAAACAAGTACATAGACCGCGATGTCCCATCATTAAGTATGTGTGCATGCCCATTCCCAAACGATAAATGCTCGTCGGCCTTCTGCACGGTCTCCGTGTGTCAGAAACACTGGCTATTCGTGGGCGCGACATCTGCGACGGCAGGGTGTCAGTCAAGCGGATGAAGAAGAGCCGCCCGACTCTTCACGCTCTACGCATTGACAACGATCCGCTCTTCGACGAGTCTCCACTCCTGGAGCTCGCCAAGGCTACCCCCGAGGCCGAATTGTTCCCGTGGTCACGCCAGTACATGGACATTGTCATCAAACGCTATGCGGCCCTCGCAGGCATTCATCCAGCAAAACGGCACTACCACGTTCTCAAGCACAGCATTTGTGTACTGCTGTGGCAGGAAACGCACGACCTCAACGCGATCCAGGACCACGTCGGCCACCGCAGTTCCTCGAGCACGCTCATTTATTTGAGGGCAGACGCTGCCCAGAAAGCTCAGATGACCGTAGTCGGCATGTCATTCACCGAGGCGACCTCTGTCCGATCGCAAACGTAGAAGATCGTGCGGAGAATACAGCTCTCTACGCCTATAACAGGTAAAGAAGAACTCAATGGGAGGATGATGACAGAAACGGTATCCTAGTGACGCAGTTACAGTCTGATATCGGTCCTTGTCGGTTCTGGACGGCCACATTGGATGAAAGCTGTGGAGAATGATTTCGTGGTTTTGAAGTTGGACATTGTTTTGGGCATCCCTGCGAATTGCCCGTAATCCGCGACAACCCGCGAAGACGACCATGGGTCTACTTGGATGAAGTGAGTCAGCTGGACGTCGATACGAATGCACTCAGGCTACGGTCGCGGCGGTCGAGACGGGGGGCGGTGGACTCTCTTACAATCAGTTCCGGCCTCACTTTGTGGTGAACGGGAGTCACTGCAGCGTTTTTGCGGTGCGCACGAATGGCCTCCATTAGAATTTCTGAACCCATTGAGGCCAGAGTCGCCATGTGCTCGCGAACGCTGGTGAGGGCGGGGTTGTAGAACGCGGCGGCTGGAATATCGTCGAATCCGATGACGGAACAGTCGGCTGGGACCCGCAGGCCTGCACTAATGAGAGCTCGGATACAGCCGAAGGCCGTCATGTCGTCGAACGCTACGACAGCCGTAAACGGACGTTGTAGGGAAAGCAGATCTTTCGTGCGTTCATAGCCAGCCTCATAACTAGAAAAAGGATCGGTCAGAGTGAGCACCAGCTTGGGGTCAATCTCCAGGCCGGAAGCTGCAGCAAATGAGCAGATTCCGGACCATTGATGGTGGCTGTCGATGATCATCTTCGGGCCACGGATGAAGGCAATTTTACGGTGACCGAGCCGGTAAAGATACTCGAGTGCCTGGTGGGTTCCGGCTTCGTTATCTGTAGTGACCCAACTCAATGCGTCGGTTCCGGGTTCGCGTCCCAGAATCACCGAAGGAATTTTTTGCCGCTCCAGTGTACTAAGCAGCTCCGACTCAAAAGAGAGTGAGTTGGCAAGGATGATCAGGCCTTCGACGCGCCGCGCCAACAGGACATTCAGGTATTTCTTGAAGCGAAGTCGATTGTTCTGGATGTCGACCAGAAAGGGAACATAGTTCGAATGTGAAAGGCTGTTTTCGATACCCCGCAGAATTTGAGCGCAGTAAGGGTCTGCGATGTCGGGCACCATCACACCGACCGTGTGGCTGTGACGCTTGCGCAGAGCCTGCGCGAAAGGATTGGGCTGGTATCCCAGTGCTTCCGCCACATGAATGATGCGCTGCTTCGTGTGCTCGGGGATGTAGGTTGCCATGGGGGAGTGACTCAAAACCATGGAAACGGTAGTTGCCGACAGTCCACATTCCCGCGCGACGTCTCGCAGAGTTACCGTCACCCCCTTTTTCGCGTTCGCTTCAGTCAATCCGTATCCTTATTAAGAGAAACAGTTCAGGAGCTGCGCCTGCGAGCCCGAATACTGTTCGAAGAGTCTACTCTAGAACGTGTACTTCAACGCGAACTCGATCTGCCGATTATCAGTGGCTGTGTTGGTGATCGCGGCGCCTCCGGGCACATCGACGGCGGCGGATGAGCCTCCACCAGGCAATCCGAAATTAGGATGGTTAAACAGATTGAAGAACTCCGAGCGAAACTCGATCTGGTGCGACTCGAAAATTCTAAAGTTCTTTTGCAAGACCAGATCGAAGTTCACCAGGTTGGGCCCACGGAGGTCACCAATTTTCGCATTGCCGAAACTATGTGCTGATTGCTGGCCGGGCGCCAAGGGCGGAGCCACAAAGACCGCCTGGTTGAACCAGCAATCCAGCGTCTGGTGGCCGGGGTTGGAGCATCCGAGAGCGGCCTGTGTCGCCGTGTCGAATGAGAAATTGTAGGGATTGGCAACTTGGTTGGGCCGATAGCTGAAGCTTCCTGTATTGCTCAAATCAGATGACATGACGGCGTTCAAAGCCTCTCCCGTTTGTGCGGCCACAATTCCCGCGACCTGCCATCCTCCGAGGAATGCATCGGTGATCCCATTGCTGTTGCCAAGAAAATGCCGCCCATGTCCCACGGGCAGTTCGTAGAGGTAACTTACCGAAAATCGATGACGGAGGTCTGGAGCAACTGGGCCATGCTCCAGGTAGGCGGCGTACGAGTTTTGTACGAAACCCCCGACATTGCCGTCGGCATTGCCCAAGTTTTTGGCGAACGTATAGGCGGCAAGTATGTTGAACCCGCTTGAGAAGCGCTTGTTCAGCGAAGCCTGAAAGGCATTGTAGAAGGACTGAAACTGGGGATAGTCCAAGGGCAGTACTTGGGTCATATTCGGCTGCTGGGCGAAGTAGCGCCGTCCGAAATTCGGTATGCAATTAGCGGGATCGGGTCCACAAAAGTTGGTATCGAGAATCTGCGTCGCCTGGTTAAGATCGCTGGCCTCGTGGTTCCAGAGATCGTAGGAGCGAGTTCCCACGTACGCGACCTGAGCCACCCAATTCGGCGTGAACTGGTGCTGTACGCCAAGGTTCCACTCCAGAATGCGAGGAATAATACGTTTCGGCCCAGTGGTCTTCACCGGACCGTTGATGTTCGTGGTACTGGATGGCGGCAGGGCAGCGGGAAAACCGCTGGAAATCAGTTGTGAGGCAGATGGGAGTGCGCCATCGTTGAAATTCGCGGCATAGAAGCTGAGTTGGGGAGGATTGAGGCCGAGATCATCGAAAATATTCGCTTCAGCAGAATAGAACATCCCGAAGGCGCTGCGAACAACTGTGTTTTTTGCCGCCGACCACGCGAATCCAACGCGCGGGCCCCAATCCCGTTTGTCGAAATGCACGCCGGCGTGGGAGACGGCGCCCGGACCATACGACGTGTTCACAACGGCTTTGTTCAGGTCGAAATTTCCAACCCGGCCGTTCGCGGGAGAGGTGACCTCGTAGCGCAGACCAAAATTGATGGTCAGCTTTTGATTCACGCGGAAGTCGTCCTGGAAGAACTCCGCCAGATCCCAATACCGCGTTGGGTAAAGACCGGCAAGGAAGTCTTGCTCGTTCGAGATGGGCGCGCCAAACAGGAGGTCGGCCACACCGTTGCCTCCATTGGAGGTAGTCAGGTCCATTGTGTAGGCACCGGCAAAGTTGAAGTATCCGCGCGCACTCGAGAGTTGAAAGAAGTTGCGTTGTTGGCGCCGGAAATCGATGCCGAGTTTGAGCGAATGCTTGCCTTTGATCCAAGTCACTGTGTTTGCTATCTGGAAAATGTTTTCAAAGACGTGCTCCGGCAGCCACTGCGAATCGCCTAAAGATGTGACTCCAGCGACGTCAATGTTAGTAAGGCCGCTAGAGTTGGGATAACCGGGGCGATTCACGTTGGGAATTCCGAGTTGCGTCCCCAGATCCTTGCCAAAGTTGAAGGGCAAGGCATTGACGGCATAGCGGAAAAATCCACCGTGCAGGTCATTTAAAAAGCGCTCAGAGAACGTATGGGTGTAACCAACGCCGACGTGCTGAGCGCGAGAGTTGCTGATGCTGGGGCAACAATCGGAGCCTCCCCATAACGGCCCGAGCGGACCGGGTTGCTGGCTGCGTACATCACCGAAGCTGTAGGAGGTAAAGACCTGGTCTTGCTCGCGGAATCGGTGGTCGAGGCGAATATCAAAAGAATCCTGGTCGTTGACGTTGTTCTGATTCGCCAGATAATTCTCGGTGAGCGAGTTGAGATCGGTAGGCTGCGGATAGAAATTCGCAATGTTCAACCCCACCTGGTCAATCGTTGCGGGATCCATCACATTGAGTTGGCCGTTGTATTGCACCTGATTGCGGAGCGACACGACACTGCCGTCTCCGCAGGTATATGGGGAGGTGGAGTAGGGATCGAAGACGGCTCCAGTGTCGAAAGCAGGTCCGGAACCGTCACCACAGGGCGTGAACGTCGTCCCGGTTAGTCGATCGCGGAAATCACCGCTTCGCTCTGCTGGCAGTGGCACCGTCGAAAGGAACGGAATGCTGGCACGCTGGCGCGAGCCCTGGTAATCGCCAAAGATGAAGGTCTTGTTCTTGAAGATTGGGCCGCCAAGAAATGCGCCAAACTGATTCCGCTTAAACGGCTGCTGGCCCACATTGAAATAATTTACGGCGTCCAGTTTGTCGTTGCGGATGAACTCGTAGACGCCTCCATGGACCTTGTTTCCGCCGGACTTCAAAACTACGTTTACAGCGGCGCCGCCGCGCCCGAATTCGGCGCTCATCGAGTTTTCCTCGGTCTTGAATTCCTGAATCGCGTCGGGCGGCGGCAGCACGACAACTCCGCCCAGTCCAAATTCGTTGTTATCCACCCCATTCAGCAGAAAATTGTTGTTTGAAACGCGCAAGCCATTGACGGAGACTGCCTCATTGGCGCGCTCGTTCTCGAAGACTCCACCGCTGACGTTCGACCCGGTCTGGCCTCCGTTTGCGCCTGGCCCGAGATAGGCGAGCTGGATAAAATTCCTGCCATTGAGTGGCAGTTCCGAGATGCGGCGCTCCGTCTCGACCGTCCCTAAGGATGATGATTCGGTCTGCAGAAGCGGGGCGGCACCTGTAACTTCGACCTTCTCCGAGGAGGATCCCAACTTGAGCATCAGGTCGACGCGCACGCTCTGGTTTACCGCAACATCGACCGTGGATTGGACGGTGGTCTGGAAGCCTTGTCTGTTCGCGGAGACAGTGTAGGTGCCGATCTTCAGCAGTTTCGCACTGTAGTTGCCTTCATTGTCTGTCGTCAGATGAATCGACTGGTCGGTCTGCAGGCTCATTAGGGTTATTTGTGCCCCAGAGATCCGTGCACCTGAAGGATCGGTAACCGTGCCAACGATTTCGCCGCGATCGACTTGGGCGACGGAAACGGCGGCGAGCACAAGCAGACTCGATAGCACCACGGCGAGAGTTACAGAGCGGACGTTGCGCAGCATAGGTCCCCCCAGATGCTTTCCAGATCCCCTGCATTGGCGTCAGGAAGTTCTGAATTGTTTTATTAAATCGATCAATCTGAGGCAGTGACCCGGGGGATGTCAAGTTAAAAGTTCGTTCACGGGCATTTTTCCCTTGACTCTATTCTCACGAAAGTGCAGTTTATGGAACGATTTAATAAATCAATTCAGCAAGTAAAGAGGCTTTGCATGCGCACCGCTCTGGTGTGGTGTTTCTTGTTTATTCCCGCGTTCGTCCTGGCTCAGGCACAACAAACCCGCCTGGAGAATGTGCAAAACAAAACCATCCTCGTGTTCACGCCACATCCGGACGACGATGTCTTCGGAGCCGGCGGCACCATCGCGCTGCTCAACCGCAACCACAACAAGGTCTACATCGCTATTTACACGAATGACGACAAGGGTTCGTACGACCCTGACATGAACTCTCAGAAGTTAGCCGGGATCCGTCGAGCAGAGGAAGAAGTCTCGGAAGGGATGCTGGGCACTCTGAAAGAGAACATCATGTGGCTGGGCTACGACGACGGCATGCTGGAATATGCGGCGCAACCGAAGCTCACCGAAGAAGCGACTGCGATCATCCGCCGCATCCGCCCGGACATCCTGCTCAGTGTCGATCCCGGCGAATGGTATGAGCGTTGGCACAAGAGCGACCACCGCATGGCCGCGTTCAACACGATCGATGCCGTGCGCGCCGCCGAATTTTGGCTTTATTTCCCTAATCAGAAACTGCAGCAGGGGCTCCAACCATATAAGGTCCCGGAGATGTATTTCTTTTATCCCTCGGCGCAGGAGGCCAATTATTTCGTAAACATTGAGAGTGTTGCCGATCTGAAGTTTGACGCCGCTGCGAAGCAGGTCAGCCAATTTGAACCGGCAGTGAATAAATATCGGCCTGACTGGGACGCGAACGATCTGCAAGCGGCAAAGAATGACATGCGGAAAGAGCAACCCCGGAAAGATGGGCACTACGTCGAAGCATTCCGTTACGCGACAGGATTCAACCAGTATTAGCAGGAGGAGATTCATCCATGTCAGAACTGGCATTGCTCGGCGGCAAGAAGGCGAAGAACAAAACCTTTCCCCTCTGGCCGCATTACGACAACCAGGAAGTGCAAGCGTTGAAAGAAGTGCTGGAAAGCCGCGTGTGGTGGCGCACGCCGGGCACGAAGACCCTCGAATTCGAACAAGCCTTCGCGCAGTTTCATGGAGCGCGTCACGGTATCGCCGTGACCAACGGAACAGCAGCGCTGGAAGTCACCATGGCTGCTCTAGGCGTCGCCGCGGGCGATGAAGTCATCGTTCCGAATTTCACGTTCGTGGCAACAGCCAGCGCCGTGCTGTTCGTGAATGCGTTACCTGTGCTGGTTGATGTCGATCCAGAAACCTACTGCATCGATCCAGACTTGGCGGAAGCCGCAATCACTCCGCGCACAAAAGCTATGATTGCGGTGCACATGGGCGGACATCCGGCGAACCTCGATCGCCTGAAGAAGATCTGTACCCGACACAAGATTGCCCTCATCGAAGATTCGTCGCATGCTCATGCCAGCGAGTGGCGCGGGCAGCGAATCGGCACGTTTGGCACCGCCGGTACCTTCAGTTTCCAATCCAGCAAGCTGATCACAGCCGGCGAAGGCGGCATGATCATCTCCAACAGCAACAAGTTCGAAGTGCATGCGCGCTCGGTTCATGACTGCGGCCGTATGCCTGGCAAATGGTTCTATAGCCATTTCATTTACGGATCGAATTACCGGCTTAGTGAGTGGCAGGGAGCGGTTCTGAATGTGCAATTGAGCCGCTTGGATGAGCAGACCAAAACACGGCATCAAAACGCACGCTTGCTCGATCGTTTGCTGTCCGAGATTCCAGGCATTACACCGCAGAAATTGGATGAGCGCTGCACGCGTAATGGGCAGTACGCCTACATTTTCCATTTCAATAAGAAAAAGTTTGCCGGCATATCCACGGACCGCTTCATTGAGGCAATGAATGCGGAAGGCATTCCCAACCAGGCCAGTTATCCGCCCCTCCACGCATTGGACATGTTTCGTAATGGCAAGTACCGGAAGCGACTCAGCGGAAAGCAGGCAACGGGGAAGCACGCTTTTCTGAAACAGAAATTTCCTGTGACAGAAAAAGCAGCATGGGAGACAGTCTGGATTCCGCAACCGGCATTGCTGGGCGATGAAGAAGACATGCACGAAATCGCTGCGGCATTTCGCAAGATTCAGAGGAATGCGAAAGAACTTC
Organism: Candidatus Sulfotelmatobacter sp.; assembly: GCA_025928375.1. GTDB lineage: Bacteria > Acidobacteriota > Terriglobia > Terriglobales > Acidobacteriaceae > Sulfotelmatobacter. Next base: position 8,880 of record JAICJP010000058.1, on the reverse strand, counting down.
GCTAAATGCAGGAACCTAGCGATCGACGTTTCAGCATCCTGCTGCTGTGCTGGAACTAGCAACTTGTGCAACGTTGATGTGCGCGAGCATGGAGTTCTGGGAGGAGAGTATGGTTGCTTTGATAAGGCGCCGTTCAATCGATGCATCAGCTTTTCTTAGCTTCATTCTTATGCTGCTTGTGTTGCCTACAGGAGCCTCGGCGCAGGCTTCACGGCCCCTTCCAGATCACGTGCCTCCAAAGCGCTCTTCGCAGATTCACGAGGGCTTTGGGATCAATTCCGATATGCCTCGCGATCCGTATTTGCCCTGGAACCGTTGGTGGTGGACGCGCATGTTTGACGCGGGATTTAAGTGGATCCGCATCGGCCAATACGAGAACAGCTCGGACTATACCAGTTGGGATTGGGTTGAGCAGAAGCGCGGGGTATATGCCGCGTCGCCGCTTCTGGAAGACGCGGTGGATTCTTTGGTGGACAACGGAATGGAAGTGCAGGTCCAGTTGATGTACGGCAACCAGATGTACACCGCACGTAGCGGCACGTTGCCAGATATCAGCGTGCCGGAAACGGGGTCATTCCACAATGATGACCGCAGCATCTATTCCGTGTTCTGGCCTCCAGTTACTCCCGAACAAATTACTGCCTTCGACAAATATGTCGCCTGGATCGTGGACCACTTCAAGGACCGCGTCCATTATTGGGCGTTGTGGAACGAGCAAGACATCGGCTACTGGAATCCGTGGGGCAACGCCGAACAATACGGCAACTTGCTCGCTCCCTTCGTTGAGACTGTGCACAAAACTGATCAGGCTGCCAAAGTGATCTACGGTGGCCAAGCGGACCCATCCCGCGAATTCACCAAGACAGCGTTGGACACGTGTAAATGCGCCTCAGGCATTGACGTGTACGCCTACCATACGTACCCGGGATACGGGCAGAACTTGAATCCGGAGATGATGGACTACGGGGCTTATCTGAACGAATCTCCGAAGGCTCTGCGGGAACTAGTAAACAGCTATCCGGGGATCAAGCCGGGCATCCCCTTTTTCGATGACGAGTTCAACTCCATTCCTTCGTGGATCGGTTCGGACGAATCCGTCCAGTCGAAGTATGTGACGCGTGGCCTCATCTACAACCATGCAGCCGGCGTGAAAACGTTTGTGTGGCTATTGGCGGCGGGCACGGACGGCAATGAGTACGACGATTTCGGCTTCATTCACGGTCTCACAAATCACGATTACGACTTCACACCGCGCCCGGCGTTTCATGCGTTGCAGAATACGAATGCATTGTTTGCAGATACTAAGTTCGATCCGTCGATTGAAATTTCCGGAAGTGAAGTTCCAGCGCTACGCCGCAAGAGCGGATTCCCTTTCATGAGCTTTGGTTTCAGATCCGCCAAGGGGAAGGCTATTGTGGCGTACTGGCTGGCGGCGCACAGCTTACCGGGGAACAGCTTCCCCAGATTCTATTCAACATTGTCTCTGAAAGGTACGGGGATTCAACATCCGGTGCTCATTGATGTTGTCTCGGGAGAGATCCGCCCGCTTCAATGGAAGCAAGGCACGACCGATACCTTGCGCTCACTCCCGGTGAGCGACACTGTTATGGCGATCACTGATGCCGATTACTTCGACTGGCCAGTGTTGCCGGAGGCTCCCAGCTCGCTAAACGCCGTGCTGAAGGGCAAGACGGTACGGCTCTCGTGGCAAGTGCACGATGGCAATCCGCAACACTGCGTGGTGGAGAGACGAGAGGACTCAGGTGCGGGGCGTGGTTCCTGGAAGCGCATTGGGGAAGTCGCAGCTTCGGTCGCCGAGTATGACGATTCCCAGCTGAACAAGGGGCAACACGTTTCGTATCGTGTGCGCGCAACCAACGATAATGGTGAGTCCGCGACTTCAAATATTGTTCGCCTCAAGATAGGAGAGTGACAGGTCGTGGCTTGTTGGCCGGGAGAACGAAGATTCAGGGTTGTTTCACCTTCAATGTTGCATTTGCCACGATGTCCTCCGACGACCTGCCCACGATGAGCTCAAATGTTCCGGGCACGACGACCCAGCGCATTTCCTGGTTCAGCAGTTGCAGGTCTTCTGGTCCGAGCGTGACGTTCACTGTCTTTTTCTCGCCAGGCTCGAGTGCGATTCGATCAAAGCCGCGCAGTTGCTTTATGGGAGTTGCCACTGGAGTAAAGCGTTGGTGAACGTACAACTGAACGGTCTCCACTCCCGCTCGGTGTCCAGTGTTCTCGACATCCACGCTCACTTGCGAACTCCCTGCGTTGTAAATCTCTCCCGGTGAAGCGCGGAGATTGCTGTATTGGAACTTCGTGTAACTGAGCCCATAACCGAACGGATATAGCGGGCTCGCGGGCATGTCGACATATCCGCGAGTGGGGGTCCATCCACCCTTGACCCAGTATTGCTTGGACGGTGGGTAGTCGTAATAAGCCGGTAATTGTCCGACGCTGCGCGGAATTGTGATTGGCAGCCGACCCGTGGGATTGTAGTCCCCAAAAAGAACATCGGCGATGGCGGCAGAGCCTTGCTCGCCCGGTTCCCATGCCTCGACAATGGCCGGCACGTGCTCGGCTTCCCAACGGATCGATAGAGGCCGGCCGTTTATCAGCACCAGAACAGTGGGCGTGCCGGTGGCTTGAATAGCCCTTACTAGATCCTCCTGCACGCCCGTGAGGTCAAGGCTGGCAACGTCATAGCCTTCGCCGTCGGTAGGGGCGGGCTGGTCGCCTGCACCCTCTCGCCTCGCCTGCTCGCCCATTGCGACAATAGCGATATCGGCTCCTTTAGCCGCTTGAATCGCGCGCTGGAATTCGGTTTTGTCCTGATCGTTGACGTTGCATCCCTTAACGTAAACCACGTGCGCTGATGGCGACACTTTGGCTTTGATCCCATCCAAAATTGTCGCCACATGCTGCGGCACATGGGTAGCGGAGTAATCTCCAAACAGGTTCTCTCTGTTATTGGCATTAGGACCGATGACTGCGATCGACTTTACATTCTTTTTCAGTGGCAAAAGACTGCCTTCATTCCTAAGGAGTACGATTCCTTCCCGCGCGGCAGCCAGCGCTAACTGCTGATGCTCGGCAGAATGCATGATCTGCTTGGCGTGCTCCAGATCGACATATGGATGCTCAAACAACCCTAGGCGGAATTTAAGCTCCAGTACACGCCGTACGGCGCGATCAATCAGTGCCATGGGAATTCTGCCTTCCTGCACACTTTCAATCATCGGTCCCATGTAAGCCGGTTCGTACGTAATGTTCAGATCGACGCCCGCGCGGAGGGCAAGCGCTCCTGCTTCCTTCTGCGTTGGGACAATCCCCTCGTAGAGAAGAGTCCCAAATCCCTCGCCCTCGCTGACAACGATTCCTTTAAATCCCAGTTCCTGCCGTAAGACATCATTCATCCACTTCTCGGAGCCGTGGGCCGGAACGTCTTCAATATCGGGATAACCGGCCATCACTCCGAGCGCACCGTTCTTGGTGATGGCCGATATCCATGGAGGGAGTACGTCCCGACGCAGGGCGCGCTCTGACAAGCCAACAGCGCCACGCTCCAGCCCGGCGAAAGGCTCGCTCTGCGTCGGGAAATCTGTCATGAGTGCGACGACTCTGTCGGGCGCGTCTATCTTCGGGCCCTGAGCCCCACGCACAATCGCTTCTGCAATTCGCGAGTACAGGTATGGATCCTCGGTGTAAGCCTCTTCATTACGACCCATTCGGGGATCACGGTCGAGTTCCAGTACCAAGGTCGAAAGAACATGGATACCGACCGCCCGTGCTTCGCGCGCCGAGGCCGCGTACACCGAGTCGATGAGAGGCATATCAAAACTACTGCCCAGGGCCAGTCCCTCGGGAAAGACGGTCGCACCCGAGAACATGGCGCCGTGAGTTCCTTCTTCATCTTCGAGAAGCGGAATTTTTAGGCGGGTTTGGGTAAGCGCGATTTTCTGCAGAGCGTTGAAATATTCGACCTGCTGCTCCACTCCTTGGTGCAGTATTGTGTCCGCGAGAGTGAAAAAGCCGCTCCCCGGCCCGATTTCGTTGGTGTACGTCCCAGCAGCGAATCGTTTACAGGCTTCCATTTTTTCTGGAATGCTCTTACCCAGTTGATCGACATATACGCACGGCAGATTGAGTTGGCCGACTTTTTCCTTCAAAGTCATTCGGCTCATCAGATCCTGGACTCGCACTTCAATCGGCTGCTTGGGATCCAGATAAATGGGTGTATCAAGTTGCTGAGTGTGGATACTTACTGGCAAAGTCAAAAGTGCGAGGACGACCAATATGCCGAGCAGTTTCGCGAAAATACTCTCCCTCAGTTTGCAATCACACCACTTCGTTACAACATGCAACTGGCTCGAAATGTCACACATGAATTTTCCCCTGGCCTCGGTCAAAAGAAACTCTATGCTAATCCCTTTCAGGCGAATCCAGGCGTGAAAGATTGTCAGCGCCGCACGAAACATCTCAGCCTCATCACTTCCTTTTTCGCGCAGCCTTCATCGCTGGAATGCACCGCTGGCACACAATGCGCGACGACACCACTCACATTGACGCGACCTTTTCGTGTTGAGGGATCGCCCGAGGACTTTCTGCAACATTCCACACCTGCACTGACAGATGAAGACGCTGTGCTTATCTTTCTCGCTCACTGTTCCATAAAATTCGCCAACGTGCCACGATCGGAACTGTTGCCCAGTCAAGTCTTGGAACCGCGAGTTGTGCTCACCGCGTTCGCCGTTCATCCGTTCATGCCCCCTCGACTTCGCCATGCAGTCTCTCTTCCACTCACCTCCGTACAACCTCTCGAACGTCTCGATCCGCCGATCTGCTCCCCAGCGCGTGACCAGTTGAGTTCGGAGCGCCGTGAGTTGAGAGCGTGGGGGGTCTGTCTCCCGCTGCTGTTTCTGAGCCGGGGTGAGCACGGGCTTCAAACCTGCGGCTTCGGGTTTCCGCGCACGCCACGCTGCGGATCGGGCACGCCAAGGCTCCCAGCAGGGGATGGCAAGACGACTTAGCCTCGCAGAAACCCCACGGGGCATCCCCGGCGTACGCCTTCGGCGGATGGTCTTTAGGACCAGTGCGAGGGGACTCTGGGATGCGGAGCGAATCTCACACAGATCGGCTGCAATGGAGTGCCGAAAGGGCGTTCTAATGTGCCAAATGCGGTCGGGAAGGGGGCGGGAAGGGGACTAGAAAGAGGTGGAAACGATTCGTCCGGGGGCTAAATCGGGCTGGCAAAATGTGGTCGCGAGTATCTGCCGTATATCAGATTGGAGCTCCGGGCGGAGAATACAACCTTCTCATCCAGTCATTGAAAGCAAACGACTTGGACGCGGTAACTGGTATCAGTTCGCGATATCATGGACCGGTTGTTTACTGCATCGATATATCAGCGAGAGCCCGCACAGTATGAGATATTGCGCATACTGCGATCTACGAATAATTTCGTAATTTCAGGTGCCGAGTCTCGTGCGCTCGACGGTCGCCAGGCATAGCACACAGAACTCGGGGCTACACATGCAGTTGTGCTGGGCAGTCTATCTTGTATACGGCGCGCTGTGCCCCTTTGTCTTCCTTATTAATGTCTCTTGCTGCTGCGGATTGCACGAATTACCTGCTCTTCGAGACTTACGCGCAAGCGGATCTCACTGCAATTCATTGATGGCCGATTCGGACGCAGGACGACCACACAGGGTGTGGATTAATGGCGGACAAAATGGTGCAGGGTTCGGGGCGGTTTCTTAGCAGAGTTAAGGACGTGGTACGTTTCCCGTTCTAAGACGCGATCCAAGGCTCTGTTGATGGACACGTTTGTTGATACTCGAGTGACGGCTGATCAACCAGAACAGAATGTTTCCCGCGCATTCTCTCTAAGGCTGCGCGCAAAATGTGTGCCAATTTTCGCGCTCCTTGTCCAATAAGAACATAGCTCGGGCAAACATCCTGCCCGAACCATCTGTCCGGCTTCCGGGCTTGAAGCAAAACATAGCAGCCAACGGCCAGACCCACGACATAGCGTAACAACGTGTGTGTGGCGAGACTAGTCACGACAGGTGGGAGTTTAGGACTAACGATTGGCTGTTGTAAACAGGCGTGGCTGTTGAAAAACTCGGTGCTTGGACCGCTTTTGTGCGGGCTGGAGTGGTGCGGCTGAGTTTTGTTTTTCTTAATTTTAGGTGGTGAGAGCCTTCGGTGCTGTCGCTGCCTAGGAAGCGAACCAGTCGCTTGATGTTCTGCGCAGCCGCCGCCAGACAGAACTGCTCTCGCACGAACTTCAGCCTCCGCCAGGCGCAGGCGACGCAGCCCAATCTGCTTCTTCAGTTCCGCGAAAAGGGCTTCCACCTTCTTTCGTTGCCGCTGAGCACGGGCGAACTCCGCGTGCTCGCCAAGTCCCGTGCTCGTTGTCGTGCCGACTCGTGGATGTGAATGGCGAGATATTCGTAGCGTCCGGTCGTACATTGTGCTTTCTGTGAGCAGGCTCCGCAGCGCTTCGCGCTCCCGATATAGGCATGGGCGCGATTGCGAACGTTCAAAGCCGACATAGTTCAGTAGCTCTCCTGCCGGACAACCGTAGGTGTTGCTCTCGGGTAGGTAGGTAAATCGTTCGGGGCCGTAGCCGGGATTATTCTTTCTCAGCGCACTGTCTCGCGTGCGCATGTAAGGCGTGATGCCGCGATCCAGCAACCATTGCAGAAACTCCCCGTTGCCATAGGTCGCATGGCTGCGATGGAGGCCGGCTCTCGTTCGCCCAGGCCCATTCGATGTAGTCCGCGATAGTGTTGGGTCGAGGCGGAGCAGGCATGGGGCTAAATCCCGAACCAGGTAACGGACAGAGTATCCGAAAATCGACGAAATCCGATACTGGAATTCGCTGAGAACCGGGACAGATGGAACGTTCACCGGCTTTCTGGATCGCTTCTGAATGACGAGCCAACCAGAACTCAGCGAACTTCCTTGTCAGTTTCTTGTTTGCCGACAACTCACCCGGACGGCACAATGCGTCCTTAGCGATACGCCACAATTTGAAAGTTTGAAGCAGAAAGGCTCGTGTTTCGTGCTCTCCGAGCCCTCCTGAAAGACGGGATCTAGAAGTGAAAGCCTAGTTCGGCCGTGTAGGTACGTGGCGTCAGAAAGTGCGTCCCGCTGAATGTCGACAAGAAGTTATAAAGCGCAACCTTGTTGGTGACGTTAATCGCGGTCACACGGAGACTCCATTTGTATTTGTCGCCGCGAAACAGATTGTCATCTCCCACCGCAAGGTCGAACAGGTGGCGAGGCGCGATCCGTGGAGGATTGTGATCGTCATTCTCGGTGCCAGGTGCCGGAATCGCGACTCGCGTTGAACCATACTGCGATGGTACGCAACTGGTGAGCCGTGACGTCAACGTGGGGAACACATTCCCACAGAACAGTCCAGCCTGCATCTGCTGGTCGGCCGTCAGACCTGTCAAATCTACAGACGTGGTGGTGTCGGCGGCAAACGGAACCGCCCCCGCTACCATACCGCTGTCGTAGCGCCAATTGAAGCCGATCCATGGCCCTCGCTGCCAGGGTTGGTATTGCAAGTGTGTTGTTTGATTGAATTTCTCATCATGGTCGATGCGGAAGACTCCAGAAGGTGCGGAAGGTGTGGCTCCGGCGCCGCTGACCTGCGGGAGGAAGAACCGCGCCGAAACCGTTGAGAAGACCATTTGCGCGGAAAATCCATGCAGGTTCGGTACGCTGATGCGCCCCGCGAATCCGGGGATCTTAGATCTGTCCCACGCGATCGGGAAGAAGATCGGCGTGTTTCCGAGGATGCTGAAATCATAAGCATTGTGGGTGTACTTCCAAATGTACTCACCGGAGAACACCAGATATTTTCCGACAGCTTGCTGCAATCCGGCGTGGAATTCATTGCGCCAACCCGGACCCAAAGGAGTTGAACCTGATGAAGTACAGCTGAGCAGCGAGTTTAAGACGGGACTGTCGCATCCCACGCTGGCAACGATCAAATTCTCGTTGAACGGCGTTTCCAGCACTCTTGCATAGGAAAGGCGAAGGACTGTGCCCGTACGTTTGATGTTGTATGCGAAGCCTAGGCGAGGCTCGGGCTCTTTGTGGGTGGTCAGGCCGTTGTAAAAGTCTCCCCGCAAACCGACGTTGAATGACCAATCCCCCTTCGTGATCTGATCCTGAACGTAGAACGCAAGCTGTTTTACGTCCGTGTCGCCGCGAAAAGCAAATAGACCGCCTCCGCGTGTAAGGTCGTATGGCAGCAGATCCGAACACGGAGAAACTAAAGCAATCCCGTTCACAAAGCACGGATTGCCGTTCCCATCCGTTAGCGAGGGAATCAGGCTATTGTCCACAATCCCTAAATTGTCGTTCTCGTTCAGAAATGTCTGCTGGTACGTGGCCCCCAGTTTGATATTGTGGACACCCTTCACATAGGACAGTGATGTCCGCAGGCCTGCATTCGTCAGGGTCCGATCCTGAGCAACCGACTCCTGCTGGATAGGCGATAGGTCGTCGAAGAGGTTGCGACTCGGATAATAATTGTATTGATCGTGCCGGACGAAGCCGCCGAACGTGAAGACCGCGTTGGTGCTGAGCAATCGCGTCCAGGATGGCGCAATGTTGAAGGTTCTAATCTGGGACCTCTGGTCCGTGGGGCTAAGCGGGTTGCCAGCAGGATCGGTTTGGCCGGTGTGCAGAACGTTGTCGAAGCTATTTGGATTTTGGAACCACGACCTTGTGAAGCCCAGATTTAGCTGGATCGAGTCCGCTTTCGATAGCTGATAGTCGACCCTGTCAAAGATATTTTCTTCATTGCCCTTCGCGTGGATAACGGTGAACTCCGGCGGGTCGAGGAAT
>JAICJP010000357.1 GCA_025928375.1 Candidatus Sulfotelmatobacter sp. | reverse complement strand
TTTTCTGAGTGGGTTGGCCGTGCCTCGACTGTCCTCAGTCGGGCATTGTCTTGAGATTGGTCGTGACCCGCCGCATGTAGGACAAGGCTTCAGCCGGCGTCATGGAACGTATCGCCTCGATATTGGGAGGGTTGTTGTCGAGGGCCGGCGCACTGGACACATCGGGATGAATGCTGGTCTCCTGGCCATTCGACAGAAACTTCGTGAGATCGAAATCGCCGGCAACTTCCCGGACCATGGTGGCAGTGATTGTGTTCTGCCGGAGGGCGCAACAGAGGGCCAGGGAGTTGGAACAAAGATTGTTGATGTTACGGGGAATGCCTTTGCTCAGCTGCGCCACCGCCTCCTGGGCTTGTGCGCTGAACAGTGTGCTCGCACATCCCGCAACCCGGAGACGGTGACGAATGTAGCGCCCGGTCTGTTCGTGGGAAAGCGGAGTCAATGAGCAGAACGTAGAAATTCTTTGCCTGAGCTGGCGCAGTTCGGGAGAGGCCAGCTTATCGGCAAGTTCCGGCTGCCCGGCCAGAATGATCTGCAGCAGCTTGGTCTGCGGAGTTTCAAAATCGGAAAGGAGCCGCACGGTCTCGAGGACCGAAGAGTCCAGATTTTGGGCTTCGTCGACGATGATGACGACACGACGCCCCGCCCGGTATTCCTGCAACACATACGAATTAAATTGATCGACGATGGTGGCGAGGTCCGCGTTCTGATCGATCTCCCACCCCAGTTTATTGAGAAGCAGGCGCATGAACTCGCGCGAAGTGCACTGAGTGTGGAAGAGAAAGACGATACGGGTGGAGGAGCGCAGATGCCTCATCAACTTGAACAACAGGGTGGTTTTCCCCATGCCGGGCGGCGCGATCAGAGCCAGGAACCCTCGCCCGAGTTCCACGCCGCACAGCAATGCGGCCAGTGCTTCGCGGTGCGATGACGAAAAGTAAAGAAAATCAGGGTTAGGAGTATCCCCGAAAGGGTCTTGCTGGAGCCCGTGGTACTTCAAAAACATTTAGCACCCACATGCATCAATTCTTTGACTCGCTGGTGCGGCTGAAGTGGTGTCGAAGGGACGTTCACCACGATGACGACTGGCACTACCTTACACGCACTAACAGCTCTGTTCAAGGGCAGGACAGCCTTTGGAGACAAAGACTTACAAAACCTGGTGCGGCTCGACCGTCTTCCTTCTGAGCTACCCGATCGTGCCATTTACGGGTGGCGGTTGCCCGGTTATCGTTGTCGTAATTCTGTGGCTGACCGGCGTTAAGCTTCAGGGTTTTGGGGCTACACCTAACCGTTAGATCAAACACCTGGGCGGATTGACCCATCGTCAATCTCCAAACGAAGCGAGGACTCCCTCGCGGAAAACAAAGATGGCAAACCTGATTCCGATGTCACCGGCGCGAGTAGTTGTGCTGGCCGCGGACAACACTCCAATGAATACGCAACTCCTGGTTGGCGCGTTGTCGCTAGACAAGCAGTTCCAGATGGTTGAGTCACCATCGTCGCCGGCGGCTATTCTGGTGCTGGTAAAGCGAGACAATCCGCATGTGGTCGTGCTGAGCGGGGAGTTAGCCAAGTCTGCCGCGGGTTCAGATCTGATTCCGGAAATCCGATTGCAATCGCCATCGTCGCGAGTCGTCGTACTTCTGAACAGCTCGGAACGGGAGGCCGTAATCAGCGCCTTTCGGGCGGGAGCGCTGGGAGTTTTCTGTCGCACCGAACCGGTTCGACTTCTGGCCAAGTGCATCCGCTGTGTCCATGCGGGTCAAGTCTGGGCCAGCAGCGCCGAACTGCATTTTGTGCTGCAAGCTTTGGGCGGGCCGGGGCAGGCGCGTCTTACTCCGGAAACGGAGGCGGCGCTATCTGCGCGCGAAATCGACGTCGTTGTCGGGTTAACCGACGGTTTGAGCAATCGCGAGATTGCGCGGCGCCTTAACCTGACGGAGCATACCGTCAAGAACTACTTGTGTCGCATTTTCGAAAAGCTCCGGGTTTCCAGCCGCGTGGAGGTCATCCTACAAGCCCTTGGGAGGAGTTCAAGCAGCGAGTTGCCCGCACCGTCCGGGCCCGTAAAGCGGCCCCACCTTGTGCCTGAAAGCTCCCGTGCCCGCTCGAAAGGGCGTTTAAGCGTGCGCGAAATAGCGAACTAGGGTTGCGGAGGGAGCGCCGCTTCACACTAGCTCGAAGGCAAGCTGAACTTCACGGTAATCCGTTCCTGCCTTTCTACCTGCCGGCCATTGACGGAGTAGGGCTGGTACTTCCATTGCTTGATGGCGCTTGCCGCCGCTTCGGCGAGCAGCGGATGGCCACGCAACACCGCGACGTTCCCCACTGTGCCATCCCCGAGGACCTGGGCTTCGAGCTCCACGGCTCCCTGAATGTGTTGGGACTTGGCTGACTCGGGATATTCGGGATCTACCCGGTGCAGCAGCCGGTTTGGCGCAGCTGCCATCACGGGAGGTGGAGTGGCTTCCCCTGCCGGTCCCGCTCGGTAGATCACTTTCCCGTTTTGAGTGACGATTAATCCGCCCACCGGCGCTTGCACTGCAGCACGCTTTGGAGCTGCAGGGTTGGCCTGATCCGAGTTCGGAACAGTAGCTGTGCTACCCGGACTGGGAGGTCTATCCACGTTCTTTGCAGCAACGGCTTTCTCCGCGCTGCGTATCGCCATCTGCCGAACTCCCACGACGACACCCAGCAGGACCGCGGCCGCGATTACCAGCACGACTAATGCGGAAGTCAGGACCTCATTCTTGGCCGCGGTGTCCGGAGTGAATGCATTCGGAGCAGGCAGCTTCCTTTCAACCGTAGAGTCCGATGTGCGGCTTTCCTCTGGCGTCGCGATCTCGGCTTCATAAGACGGGGGGGTCACCTCGTGGAGCAACGGATCTTCCGGGACACCGCGTGCTGCCGCTTTTTTTGCATTCACGATGTCATCGGCCAACGATTGAAGCGTCCGGCAATCATCCGGGCCGAAGTTGCTGGGTTGCGAGGAGAACACTTCCAGGATCCCGCAGGCGATTCCATCCTGGATGATGGGGACAAGCAGCATGGACCTCAGATGCAGATGGCGGCAGACGTCCCGATCTACGCGCGCATCAGTTTCGGTGTCGGAACATTCCTGCATGGCTCCCGTGCTCAGGCATGCGGCCGAGAGCCCAGACGTGGTGTCCACCGCAGTCCCAAGCTCAGGCGCATTGCCCGAGGTAGCGCGGCAAATCATCTCTCCATCGCGGGCCAGCGCGATGGCGGCCCCGGTAGCGCGCGTTGCCTGCCGCGCCTCCTCGACGGTTTCGTGCAGAAGTAGATCGAGGGCAAGATCAGGGGACAGGGCGCCACCGCCGGCATCGGCCAGCGCCCTTGCCACATTGGCTATCTCCTGCGCTGCGTCCGGACCAGACGTAGAGACAGGAGCCTCTAAAGGCGGCTCTTCTCCTAAATTTTTTTTCTCTGGGTCCGGCCGCCAGCTGGGACGAAGACTCATACTGCCCCCGATTAGGCTCCTCGCGATGCCATTATGAGGCCAGATTCATGCCGTTTCAAATGATTCCTTGAGGACTGTGGCGAATCAGGTTGAATGGTTACCGAAGTTCCAACTTGGAAAAGAGGCGCCGAAATCAATGCGTTTTTCTGTACACCAATTCGGAGGCTATCTTAAAATGCCAGCAGCCGGGTAGAAGCCGTTCACATCTCCACCCCCCTGCGGCCGATACTACGACCATTTCTCTGAGGTATACATGCCGATCCGCATTGCTGTCGTAGGTTCGGGATACGTGGGCCTGGTGGCAGGGGCCTGTTTCGCCGACCTGGGCCACGAGGTCATTCTGGTAGACAACGATCAGAAGAAGCTGACCGCACTTCGCGAGGGCCAGGTTCCGATCCATGAGAAATTCTTGCCGGAATTGTTAAACCGGCATCGCGGGCAGCGGCTGACCTTCTCGGACGATCTGAAGGAAGCGGCTCGCCTCAGTTCCGTTATTTTTGTCGCAGTAGGCACACCGCCGACGGAGCGAGGGGATGCCGACCTGTCGTACGTGGAATCAGTGGCGCGAGAGATTTCCGGAGGCGTCGATCAATACAAGGTCATCGTCGAGAAGAGCACGGTTCCGGTTTATACCAGTGAGTGGGTGCGAAGAATTATCCTGCGCAATGGCGCTGATCCGGACACCTTTGACGTGGCTTCCAACCCTGAATTTTTGCGCGAGGGCACCGCGGTCACGGATTTTCTTTTTCCCGACCGCATTGTGATTGGCTGCGACAGCGCCCGCTCGGCGGAAGTATTACGGGAAGTTTACGCGCCCATGACGGATGGTACTTACTATTTGCGCCCTGACGCCATTCCCCAACCTGACCGCGCTCTCATTCCTCCGCCCATTATCGTAACCAGCACGAAGAGCGCAGAGTTGATCAAGCATGCGTCGAATGCTTTCCTGGCCATGAAAATTTCGTTCATCAACGCGGTATCGTCAGTGTGTGAGTCCGTGGGTGCGGACGTGAACCAAGTGGTCAACGGCGTGGGAACCGATTCCCGCATCGGCAGGAGATTCTTGAATCCCGGGATCGGCTATGGTGGTTCCTGCTTCCCCAAAGACGTTTTGGCGTTCCGTGCGGTAGCTCGTGAATGCGGCTATGACTTCCGGCTTCTGGACGAAGTCATGCGTATCAACGAGGACCAGCGGCAGCGCTTCCTGCGCAAGATTCACCATG
>JAICJP010000309.1 GCA_025928375.1 Candidatus Sulfotelmatobacter sp. | reverse complement strand
GGTGTCCGACCTGGGCAATGGTTTTGTGCTGGCGGGCAAGGGCGACCATCTCGTCGGCCTCGTCCAGCGTGGATGCGATGGGTTTCTCGACGAGGACATCGACTCCGGACTTCATCAACTCCCGGGCGACGGAAAGATGATGCATCGTGGGAGTGGCTACGGATGCGGCCTGCACTTCGCTGTGAGTGGTGAGTAGCTGCGGAACGGAGCCGAACGCCTTGCACTCGAACTCGCGGGCCACGGCGTCGGCGCGGGTTGTGTCGGGATCGACAACGCCGAGCAGGCGCACTGCCTCGCCTTGCAACTCCAGTTCCTTGTAGACTCGGGCATGATTGCGTCCGAAAACGCCCACGCCCACGACTGCGACAGAGATCGGGTTGTGCGGTGGCAGAGAAGTTCTCGCTGGGCCGGTTGCCGGAAGAATTGTAAACGCAAAGCCGGGAAAGAGCATCCCGAGCGGCGGGTGCGAGCTTCATCGCGGACGCCGTCGAGCGTTAAGCCGCCAGTGCATAGAAAGGAATCCATCGCCGCATGAGGACGATTGCGCTGCTTACCATCTCCAACATCTTCATGACATTCGCGTGGTACGGGCATCTGAAATATCGCGAGGTGCCGCTGTATAAAGTCATTGTGCTCAGCTGGCTGATTGCTTTTTTCGAATACTGCTTCCAGGTACCGGCGAACCGGATCGGGTCGTATGAATTCAGCGCGGCGCAGTTGAAGACGATTCAGGAGGTGATCACGCTGACGGTTTTTGCCGCGTTTTCGGTTTTGTATTTGAAGCAGCCGCTGCGGTGGAATTATCTGGTAGGATTCGCGCTGATTGTGGCCGCGGTGGCGGTGATTTTTCGGAAGTGGTGAGATTTCGAGCGTAGATTGTGGGTTTGGGGTACATAGATGTTCGCTTTGTTCGAAGGGGCGGGAACGGCGCGGTCGAGCTTCGCTCGACTGGACAGCCTAAGAGGCTGTCCCTACGTGTTCATCGCACGACTGCCTTCTTCAGGATTGCCATCTGGCCGGCGTGATAGAGCTCGTGCTGGGCGATGCCGTGGAGCATGTGATAGAAGTTGTAGCGTTTTCCGGGAACGCGATCGCGCAGCCGCTCATCGGATAATCCAGAAACAATTCGGACCAGCTTGTCGTGGGTGCGCTTTGCGTCTGAGACCGCTTTGCGCCATGCGCCTTCCGTCGGTCTCGTTGCTGGAGGAAAATTCGCATCGCCGGTCGGTTGGCACTTCGATCCGGCGAGCCGCGTCAACGCAGCTCCATCCCACACGGTGACGTGCAGCAGAAGCTCCCAGATGCTGTGCACATTTGGGATGGGCTTTGCCGCGGCAGTGAGCGCGTCGACATCTTCCAGGATTTCCGTGATGGCTGGACCATGCCAGGCACTGCCATAAAAGGCGCGCTGCAGCTGATCGGCGATGCCGGCGCATTCGGTCGGTGCTTGAGTTTTGGCTTGCATTGGTTTACTTCCCCTCATCTGCGATGATTGCGATGGCTGCTGCATTCGCGGCATCGATCACCTTCTGACCATCGAGCAACAGGCATTTGCCAGAGTCCACTGCGAGGCAGGTCGCACGCGCCGCTTGCATCGCTTCAACGGTCTTGATTCCAATCACCGGCACGTCGAAGCGCATATCCTGATTCGGTTTTGCGATCTTCACCACGGTAAGGGCGCGGCTCAGGGTGGAAGCATCCCCGTGGAGTGAATGCATGATCTGCCCAGCGCGCTCGATGGTGGCGTCGGTTCCCTCCATGGCTTCTACGGCCACGCACGCCGAATCGGCAATCACCACCGTCTGCCCGATATCGTGCTGCGCCAGATTGCGGGCCACCGCGCGTCCATAGTCAATGTTCTTGCGCTCCTGCTCGCTGGGAGCACGCTCGGTGAGAATTCCGGGCTTGGCCAGGAGCGGCTCCAGCAGCCAGGTGGATTTCTCCAGCGTAATGCCTTCATCTGCCAGAACCTTCGCGACAGCTCCGAGCAGGGAATCGGTGTTGCGCGTGGTGAGCGAGAGCAGAAGTTTTGCCAACCTCCAATCCGGACGGATGCTGGAAAAGATCTGCTTGTGCTTGACCTGTCCGGCCATGACGGCGCGGTGCACGCCTTCGCGCTGGAAGGTCTCGATGAGCTTCGAGAGCTCTCCCAACGAGAGCCAGTGGATGGATGAGGCTCCGTGTTCGGAGATTTCAGGAAAAGCCTCTTCCTTGATGGCAGCCACCACAACTTCAAATCCCTGAGCCCGGGCGGCATCGAGCACGAGAAAGGGGAACTTGCCATTGCCGGCAATCAGGCCGAGTTTTTCGTTCGGAATCGGCATCATCTCGTCGCACCGCGACCTCTGTCGCTATTTGATAATCCCGCGCTCCGCCTGCTCGACGAAGCGGATTAGCATATCGACATCTTCGCCGCGGTCTGACTCCGACTTTAGCTTCTCCAGCGCTTGCGAGGTATTCATTTTTGAGGCCAGCAGGATCTTGTAGGCGTGGTGGATTTTGGCGATGCGCTCTTTCGAAAAGCCGCGCCGCTGGAGGCCGACTTTGTTCATGCCGTACGCGTGGGTCTCTCGTGCCGCTGAGGTCATCGAGAAGGGCAGCACGTCCTGGGTGATGGTGGTGCCTCCGCCGATGTAGGAATGCGCGCCGATTCTCACGAACTGGTGCACCGGGCAGAGGGCTCCGACTACGGCCCACTCTTCGACGGTCACGTGGCCGCCGAGCGTGGCGCCATTCACGAGCATCACGTGATCGCCGATGATGCAATCGTGTCCCACATGCGTGTAGGCCATGATGAGCAGGTGGCTTCCGATTTTGGTGACGCCTCCGCCTTTTACGGTTCCGCGGTTGAGGGTGACGTATTCGCGAATCTCGTTGTGATCGCCAATTTCCAGGCGGGTGGGTTCGCCGCGGTAGGTGACATCCTGGGGCGCCATGCCAATGGCGGCGTAAGGGAAGAAAGAATTGTTGGATCCGATCTTCGTCGGCCCCTCCATCACAACATGCGACAGCAGGCGGCAGTTCTCTCCGAGTTCGACGTCTGACCCGATCACGCAATAGGGGCCGACGTGGCAGGAAGCTGGGACCTTCGCGCCGGGATCAATGATGGCTGTGGGATGGATCATCGGGGATGGGTTGGCGCGCTGAGAGGGGGCATTCACGGTCAGGATCCGCTGGCACCGTTGCTCGATCCGCGTCCGCGTGAACTATCGATGAGCTGGCAGGAGACGATCGCCTCGGCCACCTTCTTGTCGCCCACGAAAGCGTAGCCCTGCATCTTGGCGGCGGTCATTCCTGGCACGGACCGCCAGCCGGTAACCGTCACTTCCATGCGCAACTGGTCGCCGGGGCTGACAGGCTTGCGAAACTTCGCTCTCTCGATGCCGGTGAAGACCATCACTTTTTCGCTGCGATCCTCAATTTCGGTGAGGAGGAGAGCGCCACCGGCCTGCGCAATGGCCTCGATGATGAGAACTCCCGGCATGATGGGAAGGCCGGGAAAGTGTCCGACGAAAAACGGCTCGTTAATGGTGACGTTCTTGATGGCGACGACTCGCTGACGGCGCTCCAGTTCGAGGACGCGATCGATCAGCAACAAGGGATAACGATGAGGCAGGATTTTGAGAATGTCGTGGATGTCGTACGCGATCTTCGCCGCCCCTAGCGAAGCATCTGGCGCAGGGTTGTTTTCATTCATAGTCGTCTTCAACGGCGTGACGATTATACTGTACCGCTTGGGCGGGAAGACCCTGCGAGATGCGCGGAGGCGGCGATGAAGAGCACGAAGAAAACGGCCAGGCGGCAGGTCAAGCCGGATTCCCGGGGGTCCGACAGGCTGCGATATTTCGAGGAACGATTGCCGGCAATGGTGGAGACGATCCGCGCGTTTGTCGAGATCGAATCGCCCAGCGACAACAAGGCTGCTGCCGACCGCATGGGAGCGTTCCTGGCAGGCATATTCGAAGAGCTCGGCGGGAAAGCGCGGCTGCATCGGAGTGAGGATTACGGCGACAACTTACAAATCGACTTCGCTGGGAATGACGGCCGGAAACCCGTACTGCTGCTCGGACATTTCGATACGGTGTATCCGCTGGGCACGCTCGCGACGATGCCATGCCGTACTGACGGAGAGTGGCTGCACGGGCCCGGTGTCCTCGACATGAAGTCAGGCATCGCCCTGATGTTTTATGCCGTTCAAGCTCTGCAGAAGTGGCATGGCGGCGTGCCGCGGCCAGTCACTGTCTGGCTTGTGTCCGATGAGGAAGTCGGCAGCAGTTCTTCGCGCAAAGTTACGGAGGAACTGGCGCGGGGGTCCGGAGCAGTGCTGGTGCTCGAACCGGCTGCTGGGATGCGCGGCGCTGTAAAAACGGCGCGCAAAGGCGTCGGCGAATACACTCTCAGGGTGAAGGGAGTTGCCGCACACGCCGGACTCGATCCCGCCAAAGGCCACAGCGCGATCGTTGAACTGGCGCGACAGATCACGGCCATCGCGAAGTTCAACGATCTGCGAAGCGGAGTCACGGTGAATCCTGGAGTGATTCGGGGGGGCACGCGCACCAACGTGATTGCAGCCGAAGCGACGGTAGAAATCGATGTGCGGATTCAAAAAGCGAAGCAGGCTGCCGGACTCGAGCGGAAAATGCGGGCGCTAAGGCCATACGACAAGCGCTGCCAGTTGATCATCGAGGGAGGCATCAACCGTTTGCCAATGGAACGAACTGCCGGAGTGGCGGCTCTGTACGGCATGGCAAAGACCATCGCGGGGCAAGTGGGATGGAAATTAGAGGAAGCCGCCGTGGGAGGCGGGTCGGATGGAAACTTTACTGCCGGGATCGGCATTCCCACTCTCGACGGTATGGGCGGCGTCGGCGAGGGAGCGCATGCCGTACACGAGCACATCGTCATCTCTGAATTGCCGAGGCGGGCGCTGCTCCTGGCTGGAATGATCGAGAACGCGTGAGGGACATTACTGTGCTGCCGTGAAGACCAGGAAGTAGTCCATCTTGTCGCCCTTCACAAAGTCGTATTGCCCGGTCAGGCCGTAGCCAGCTTCTTTGGCCTCACGAATCACGACATCTTTGTCGAGCCCGTGGTTCTCCCCATTTCCGTTGCGATCGATAATTCCGACCTTGGCACCGGGACGAAGCGCCGCACGCAAATTTCTCAGCAAGGTGACCGGTTGGGCGATCTCGTGATACGTCTTCAGCATTAGGACGGCGTCAACCGAGCCTGCAGGAAGAAGCGGATCATCAGGCTGGCTCTGGATCGTTTTTATATTCTGCAGATGCTCTTTTTGTGCCCGTTCGCCGATGTAGCGAGTGGCCTGCGGATTGATGTCAACGGCCAAGACCAGGCCGTTGCTAGCGACGCGTTTCGCTGCGCGTACGGTGAACCATCCCGACCCGGCGCCAATGTCGGCGACGGTCTTTCCATTTTTTATCCCGAGAATGTCCATCACACGATCGATTTGCAGCCGCTGGTCACGGCCCGGCGTTTCGAAGATGGATAGATCGCCGGTATACGGCTCGCTGGTGGGGCGCTGC
>JAICJP010000086.1 GCA_025928375.1 Candidatus Sulfotelmatobacter sp. | reverse complement strand
CGGCATCGATCTGGAGAAGACCACTGTATCGATGACCATCAATTCACCGGCCTCGGTGCTGTGGGCGATGTATCTGGTGGTCGCGGAAAAGCAAGGCGCGGACTGGAAGAAGATCTCCGGCACCATTCAGAACGACATTCTCAAGGAATACATCGCGCAGAAGGAATACATCTATCCCCCGGCGCCTTCCATGCGGCTGGTGGTCGATACCTTCGAGTTCGGTTCGAAGTACACGCCGCGGTACAACACAATCTCCATCAGCGGATATCACATCCGTGAGGCGGGATCGACGGCGCTGCAGGAACTCGCCTTCACGCTCTATGACGGCGTCGAGTATGTGGAGTGGGCACGGCGTCGCGGCCTGGACGTGGATGAATTCGGCCCACGCCTGAGCTTCTTCTTCAACGCGCACAATGATTTCTTCGAAGAGATCGCCAAGTATCGCGCCGCGCGAAAGATCTGGTATCGCATGACGAAAGACCGCTTCGGGGCGAAGAACCAGCGCACCTGGCTCATGCGCTTCCATACCCAGACCGCGGGCGTATCGCTTCCCGCACAGCAGCCTATGAACAACATTGCGCGGGTCGCGCTGCAGGCGCTCGCAGCCGTGCTGGGCGGCACGCAATCGCTGCACACCGATTCCTATGACGAAGCGCTGGCCCTTCCCACGGAAGAGGCTGCCCGCATCGCCCTGCGCACGCAGCAGATCATCGCTTACGAATCAGGTGTCACCCAGACCGTCGATCCTCTGGGCGGATCGTATTTCCTGGAAAATCTCACGCTACAGATGGAGAACGGCGCGTTGGATTACTTCAGCAAACTCGATGCCATGGGCGGCATGGTCAAAGCGATCGAGCGGGGATATCCGCAGAAAGAAATTGCCGAGTCTTCGTATCAGTACCAGCGTGCAGTGGAAGCCAAAGAAAAGATCATCGTGGGAGTCAATGAATTCGCCATTGACGAGGAGTCGCCGCACATTCTTTATATTGGCGAAACGGTTGCCCAACAACAGTCGGTCAAGCTGAAAGCTCTCCGCGCTCGCCGCTCCAACGAGAATGTCCAACGGGCTCTGGATGCGCTGAAGAAAGCCGCAGCCCAGGATCCGAGGGCGGCTTCCAACGGCAACGCATCTTCGGCCAATACCATGCCGCACATCATCGAGGCGGTGCGCAACTATGCGACGGTGGGTGAGATTTGCGAAGCCTTGCGGCAGGTGTACGGCACGTATACGGAAGTCAGCATCACGTGAAGCGTCGGGACTCCTGAGTCGCGAGTCCCATGAAGCCTATCGCGGGACAAAGGGGGACATCCCGCGGCTGAAGTCCCTGTCAGCGTCTTTTCTTCTTCTTGCCCTCGACACTGCCCTCCAGGCCCCACAATCGCAGATGGCACATGTGGCACATGTCTTTGGTTTCTGAGTTCCGATTCAGAGCGTCCTCCGGAATTTCCGATCCCATCTTCAGCAGATTCGCCATCGCCCCTCCATGAGCGAGGTGGCAACTCACGCACGACATCTCTTCGCCGCGAATAGGGTCCGTGTATCCGCTGACGGGATGGCGTGCATAGGGATGCCCCATGCGGTTGTCGATCGACAACTCGATGACGGGCAGATCATGGGCCGGCGCATCATCCGAGCCGCGCAGGTGACACTCCAGGCACAATTCGTTCACCCTCCTGCAGAGGAGCTTCGGATTTTCTGACTTGTGGGGATCGTGACACCGCGTACACATTCCCAAGCCGTAGGGCAGGTGCACGTGTTCAAAGCGCTGCGGAGCATGGCACTGCTGGCATAGTCCTCCATCGATCTTTTGGAGCACGACTCTCGAGTTTCCTTCTCGGCCCTCGACGACGTGACAATTGGCGCATCCCATCGTCATCGCAGGATGAACGTGCTCTCCTGCTGCATACTCCGCATGGCAGCGGAGGCAATTCACTTGCGCATTATCAGGCGGCTTCGGGCTGGCGACGCAGAAATGGCCAGGCCAGAGCAAAGCAAAGAAAAAGATGAGGCAGGGTGAGAGTCTCCGCAGCAGTGTCATCGCTTTCTCCGCTAACGGTCCTGAGCAGAATCAGCGGTTGTGGCGTGTGACTTGCCGTGCTCCTGCCGAACCAGATAGGGAGAAAAGGGCGTGACTTCGAGCGCGAGCTTGTCTTTCGCCGAGTAAATGTGGGGAGGACTGGCCTTCACGAATTTGAGTTCTCCGGCCCAGGGATCGATCTTCACGCGGCTCCCCAGAGGCAATGCGACGATTTGCTTCGGATTATCCAGCTCGAGTGCAGGTGCACCATCGGCGACCGCGCTCATGTATGAAACATGATTTTCACTGACCAGGCTCTCTCCCAAATTCGCCCGAACCAGGCTGGGAACCTTGTGGGCAAACTTCACCAGGGCTTTTAAGAAGAGTCCGGGTTCCGCGAGATTCTCCTTGTAAGGAGAGTTGCCGAGTATCTTCATTCCCAGTGCGTCGGCTTCCGCTTCCTGCTCGGGCGTGTGCTTGAAATCGAAGAGCGGCAGTTGCTTCAGGCTGGGCACTACCAGGCGATCATTGAAAGCAAAGCTGCTGTCCAGGTCGTGCCCAAGTGCGGCATGCGCCAGCGCGTGGGACATGACCGCTGCCAGGGCTGCCTCATTGGGCAATGCGTCCAGCAGCCCGCGGCTGACCAGAATGGTGTGCCCGATGGTCGCCACTTCAATGGGAGTGGTCGGCATGGTGCGGCAGCGGACCTCCGGGTCCAGAACAATCTTGTTAGTCACTTCCAGGTTCGTGACCACAGTCTGTACGACCTTATCGACTTCACCTTCCGGGGCAATCAACCCCAGTTCTTCCAGCTTGATGATGACGTTGTCTTCGGCGCGGCGCTGCCACGAGCGCTGGATGTCGAGCGGACTCTTGTCCGGACTACCCGCCGAATCCTTGGCGGCCTGCGGATCGACGGTGATCTCGGCAAATTCCGAACTGTGGCTGGACGCGTAGTTATATCCCCACAGCCGGGTCTGTGCTTTCAGCCGTGGTCCCCGGGTTTGCGGCTTGGTAGAGTCGAATTCTTCCGAATAGGCCACGGAGGGCAGCCACACGCCCGGCCGCAGGTTCAAGCGCCAACTATCGATGTGGAACGTGCCATAGCTGCCGTTGAAGCGAACAATGCTGTAGGTTTCGTCCTCCACCCAGATGGCGCCGCGAAAGCGGTCGGGCCGTTCTTTTTTCGGGCTCACCTCAAATAACAGGCAGCGGATCTCGCCCAGGAACTCGCTTCGCATGTAGCGCAGGTTGTAGTTCTTGCGGTCGAAACCTGTGCGATCCACGAAAATCATGCTGGCGAATCCCACCGGACTCATGGAATAGAACTTATTGAACGTGCCCGCCATGCGCTCTACCAGCCGCTTGTCCAGGAAGAATTCTTCTTTGTTCTGCTGGAACTGCACCCGGCCCAGGAAGTAATGATCTTCGCTGGGAACGAATCCCAGTGCGTTATCCGGCTGCATGCGCTGCAGATAGGTCTCCACCATCGGGCTGTAGTCGCGGATGGTGTTCCCCAGCGCCCGCTCGTTTGCCACGATTCGATCGATGCTTTGATTCGGGATGGAGTTCGGCTTGCTGCTGGCGAGAATCTGGACGAAACTCAGCGTCAGTAAAACGACAAAAACCGGGCGAAGCGGCATAGTTCGCCTCCTACAGATCTAAATCGCATTCATGGCAGGGCTGTGCGTCTTAGTCCTCATCGATTCTGCAGAATGCATACGACCTGCGGCACACAGGTTTGGCGGGGGGAGCACGAGGGACCACGTTTTCCGCTCGATCGTGAGGTGAGACGCAACGGAGAGGCCCGCCATGAAGCCTCGATTTTGGGGAGGGATGAAAACTGCACCTCGCCAGTAACCTTGCTCGGCGAGGCAGCTTGATGGTATTAGATGGAAAAGTTTCCGGCTGTGTTCCCGCTCACAGGCGGGAGTGATTCTCCTCATAAGTATCGGAGAACACACACATGCCAGCTTTTGGGGTTCAGCAAGCAGGTTCGGCTCACAGTGTTGAAAAACCTCGCTATTGCGCAGGGCCTACCCGGTGTTTGTGATTTCACGCACAACACTGGCTCGGAACAGAAGCAACAAAGGTCGGCATGACTGAGGTAATGCCGAGATACCTTCGCGCGCTGAAGTGCTGGCAGCCAGTGCCGAAGTTCCCATCAATGGCATCGCTGTCTCATCGACAGACCTGGTCATTGCCTCTGATTCTGATCCTTCTTCCTTTTCTCTTGTTAGGCAGTAGCAAGGCAGAAGATCCGCAGGTCACGTATCGGACTGGAACCTCGGAGGTGCGGGTCTCGTTCTTTGCCACAGATCAGAACGGGCGTCTGCTAGACAAGGTGACGAAAGATGATTTCGCCGTGGTGGACGGAGGCATTGTGGTCCGCGAGTTTCGCAGCCTGGCCCGATCGAGCGAGACTGCGCTGGACATTGTCGCCCTGGTGGATACCAGCGAATCGGTGGCGCCTCGTTTCCGCGCCAACCTGCAGCATGTGGTTCAGTTGGTCGACGCCGAGTCCAGCAGCGCGAGCGGTGTCGTGTCGGTAATCCAGTTTGCCGGGTTGCATCCGGCGGTTCTCTGCAGCGGTGACTGCGGCTCGTCTGCCGCTGAGCAAAAAATTAAGGCGGCCAAAGCTCAGGGACCAACTCCCCTTTTTGATGCCCTGACCTACACGGCGCAATTTATCTCCGAACATCGCACCGCTGGAGCGCGGCAGGTGATCATCCTTTTCTCCGACGGCAACGACACCATCAGCCGCGCCTCCGCCCGCGAGGCCTTTGCGGCGGTTGCCGGCACTGGAGCTCTGCTCTATACCGTGAACCTGGGCGCGTCCAGCACCGAGTCGCCGGGAACTTCCGTGCTGCAGCAAATGGCCGAAGCCACCGGAGGGCGTTCGTTCTCCACCCACGACGGCACCAGCAACGTACTCCAATCCATCCTGGCGGACTTGCGTTCCGCCTACGTCGTCAGTTACGCGCTGCCCAGTCATGACCGGGGATTCCACACGCTGCAAATTCTCCCGAAACACAACCTGAACCTGCGATTCCACTGTCGAAGAGGTTATTTCTATGAAGAGTCTCGCTAGCGTCAAGTGCCTGGGGTTGGTCTGCTCGCTTCTCCTCACGGTTTTATTCGTTCCCGCGGCGTGGGCCGGCGGCGTCTACCAGCACGGAACTGTGGTGCGCATGCGCATGGGGCCATGCATGGGCGACCATCACACGTTCATGATGGCCATGAGCGGCGGCGGACCGCAGAATGCCCCCGAGGACTGTCCTGAATACACTCTGCTTTCGGACAAGGTCGTATATGTAATCGTGGGCCGTTCCTCCAACCAGCTGGTGCCCCTGGCCGATGAGATCGACTTCCGCCTGCAGAACACCGAAATGGCAGTGCGCGTAGACGACGCCAAACGCGAGAGTAAGTTTGGAATCAAGGAAATGATTCTGCGCTCGCAGTGGGACCTGGTGCAGAAGCACATCGCGGAGCAGTTGAGCAATCCGAGTCGCCCCATCGAGGATGGCATGGTGCTGCCAACCACGAGATGAGATCGCGGGCTGCGACGCTCTTCTTCCGCGTGTCAGGCTAGGCGTGGGCTCGGGAAGTAGGGGAGCGGTTCGTTGTTGAGAATGGCGCGGGGGTTCGACTCCACCAACGATGCGGCGATCTGCTCTCCGCATATGGCGGCGGCGGCATCGCGGGCGGTAGAGAGAATTGGAACGCGCTTCTGGGTATCGTGCGCGTCCGTAGCCAGCACGTGGACCGCCTGATGCTCCAGCAGCCAGAGCGCGACCCGGCGGCTGCGCTCTCCCCAGAAACCAGTCAGGGCGGAGCCGGTCACCTGGATGACGCAGCCTTGTTGCGCCCATTCGGCAATCCGCTGGGGGTCCTCGCGCAGAATCGGATTGCGCTCGGGGTGGGTGACGATCACAGTCATGCCGTTGTCCCACAATTTGCGGAATGATTCGGTCATCTGCTGCGGAATGCTGTAATTGCTGAATTCGACCAGCAGGTAGCGGGTATCGTCAATGACGTAGCGCTTGGGATGGGCCAGCGCGTCCTGGACGTTGTCGTACGACAAGTGGAAATCGCATCCCAGGATGATCTTCGGAGTGTCCCCAATCAAGTTCTGCAGGTGCTCGACTAATCCCTGGAGATACGGGCGATCGTAGTGATAGCGGTCATTGGCATGCGGGGCCGCGACCATGTGAGTGATGCCGTCCTCTGCAGCGGTGCGGCACATGGCCACGCAAGTCTCCCAGGATTTCGGGCCGTCGTCGACCTCGGGTAGGATGTGGGAGTGGATGTCGATCACACAGGTAGACAGTACCAGACAAAGAATTGATTTAAGCAGATTCGCCGGGAAAGCTAAACATCGAACTCCCTGGCCGCCTCCTCATTCCAGGGCTTCCGATCGTGGTCATTATATGCTGGTCATGAGATGGTCACCTTTGTGACTTTTGGGAGGTATGACAAAACGCCGGGGCCCAATTAAAAGAGTTCTACGGATGCCGCATGGCCTGAAGCAGAAGCGAGTCGAACATCCCTCGTAACTAACGCGGCTCTGAGTTGCTCGGCAAGCACGATGTACGCAGCATCATAGGCGGAAAAATTGTGACGGAGTTGCCAGATGCGGGGCAGGAGCACCTGATGGGGATATCGAGTAATACGGAGATCCAGCAGATCACGCATCGCCTCGTCAGCACGATGTGCAGAGATCACCCCTTGCGATGCTAGGCGCCGCAATACTTGCGTGACCTCAAGATCTAGAAGGTGAGGCGCGTGGAGGCTTTCGCTACGCGAATAAATGCGCTTCTCGATGTGCTGCCCGGCAGGGGTCTGAAGCAGCCAGTCAATTGCGGCAGACGCATCCAGAACAATCATCGCGCATCGCGCTCTTCTCGAACCAGGTGAGCGGTATCAATCTGCTCCGAAACCGGCTTACGTTTGTGCAAGCGCTCCCGCAATTCCGCCAGCGTCGGCCTCTCTGCGATTTCCTTGATCTCGGCCAGCAGATAGTCGGAAAGCGACATACCTGCCATCGCAGCGCGAGCCTTCAGCCCGCGGTGCAGGGCATCTGGCACATTCCGAAGCTGAATCATCTTCGCCATGCTACAAGCATACTTTCATGTTATGCACATGTCAACGAATGAGCTAGCGGAGGCTGGCGATACGTCTGAGAATCTCCCGCGACTTCGCTGAGTTCGTATCAGCTGTAATGCTCGCGAATGAAGTCTGCGATTCCCGCATAGGCCCTGGTTAACGTCTGTTCATCCGGAAGAAATACGATGCGGAAGTGTTGCGTGCCGGGCTTTTGCCCGAAGCCGGAGCCGTGGACTACCATCACGTGCTTCTGGCGGATGAGTTCCTTGACGAAGACCTCGTCGCTTTCCGGGATGTCGATTCGCGGGTAGGCGTAGAATGCGCCTCGCGGCTCGACGCAGCTTACACGAGGCGTGGCTTCGCACCATTTTTGCGTCAGGTCGCGGCGGGAACGGAGTTTGCGTTGCACCTCGACCAGGTGATCCTGGGGGCCTTCGAGCGCAGCTTTGATCGCGTACTGCTCGGGATGGTTTGCGCACAGGCGCGCCCGCAGAAGACGGTGAACGCCTTCCGTGTAGCTCTTCACCGCCGCAGCGTCCCCGGACACAATACCCCATCCAATCCGCCATCCCGGGACCAGGTAATTCTTCGACATCCCGCCGAAGGTCACGCAGGGAACGTCGGGCGCCACCGAGGCGAACGCGATGTGTTGCGTGCCGTCGAGAATCAGCTTGTCGTAGATCTCGTCGGAGAACACGATCAGGTTGTGGCGGCGCGCCAGTTCCGCGATCTGCTCCAGCATCTCGCGGGTGCACAGGGAGCCGGTTGGATTGTTGGGATTGATGATCACGATACCGCGTGTGTGTGGCGTGATCTTGCGCTCGATATCGGCCAACTCCGGCTGCCACCCATCCTCTTCGTTCAGGTCGTAGGCGTTCAAACGATTCCCCAGCTTGCATAGGACGGCCGAGTAAAGCGGGTAGTCAGGACTGGGGGTGAGGAAATCTTCCTCCGGATTCACCAAGGCAGATAAGCAAACATCGACGGTCTCGCTCACGCCGGTGGTGACGAAGACATCACGAAGCGTTGTGATGCCCTTGCGCGCTGCCTCGCCGCGAATCGCTTCCAGGGCTTCGTGCACTCCTTCCGAAGGCGCATAACCGTTCTTTCCGTCCCGCATTGCCTTGTGAACCGCTTCGATGATGTGAGGCGGGGTTTGGAAATCGAAGCTCAGCGGATCACCGATATTCAGCGGCAAAACTTTATGGCCTTGCTTGGTGACTTCATCGGCTACGCAGGCCAGATCACGGATGGCATAGCGCACATTCGTCAGGCGGGAAGCGGCAGTGATTTCGCGGGCTTGAGTCAGCGGCATGAATCAAATTCTAATCGCAGCTGATGCCCTGGAGGCAGGGAAAAGATTTCACACCACAGGGGCCACAGAGGTTCGCAGGGGAAATCCCTCCTCTGTGTTCCTCTGTGCCCCCTGTGGTGGGCGATTACTCGGGACGATCGATCTGCGCTTTCTGCAGCTTGTCGGAGTAATCGACATAGACTGATTTCCACTCGGTGTAGAACTCAATCGCGCCAACTCCGCCTTCGCGATGACCATTGCCTGTGGCTTTGGTGCCTCCGAACGGAAGATGGACTTCTGCGCCGATGGTCGGAGCGTTGATGTACGTGATCCCGGCATACAGATCGCGCATGGCGGTGAACGCCTTGTTCACATCTTTGGTGTAGATGGCTGATGACAGGCCGTACTCGATCCCGTTCGCGATTTCGACGGCGTCTTCCATACCATCGCAGGGGATAACCGAAACCACTGGGCCGAAGATTTCCTCCTGGGCGATGCGCATCTTGGGATCGACATCGACGAATACCGTCGGTTCCATGAACCAGCCATGCTGGTACTCGCCTTGATCCAGACGATTGCCGCCGCACATTAGCTTGGCGCCTTCGTTCTTCCCGATTTCCACGTAGCGGAGGTCGGTCTCCAGTTGTTTCTCATTGATGGCCGGTCCCATCTGCACGGTTTCGTCGAGGCCGTTGCCCACCTTCAGCCTTTTGGCGCGCTCGACCAGCCGGTCGACAAACTCGCGATGGACGCCCTTCTGTACGATGATCCGGCTGGTGGCCGTGCAGCGTTGTCCGGTGGTGCCGAACGCTCCCCACAGCGCGCCCTCGACTGCCAGATCGAGATTGGCGTCGTCGAGCACGATCATCGGGTTCTTGCCGCCTAATTCCAGCGAGCAGTGTTTGAAACTCTGGGCCGCGATGCCACCCACGATCCGGCCTACCGCCGAGGATCCGGTCAGGGATACGGCGCGAACCTCGGGATGCTCCGCGATCGGAGTGCCCACTTCTGCGCCGAATCCGGTGACAATGTTGATCACGCCCTTGGGCAGCCCGGCATCGGCCAGTGCGCGGACGAGATTGAAAGTAGACAGCGGGGTGTCTTGTGCCGGCTTGATGACGCAGGTATTGCCGCAAACGATTGCCGGCAGAAGCTTCCACGACGAGATCGCCATCGGGAAATTCCACGGGGTGATCATGCCGCAGATGCCGATGGGCTGGCGCACCGCCATGGCGAACTTGTTCGGCATCTCTGAGGGAACGGTCGGGCCAAACAGGCGCCGTCCTTCGCCCGCGTTGTAATATGCGGCATCGATCGCTTCCTGCACATCGCCCCGCGTTTCAGCTAAGACTTTACCCATCTCGCGAGTCATGTCCCGCGCGTAGTCTTCTTTGCGTTCGATCAGGATCTCGGCGGCACGGAACACAATCTCGGCACGCCGGGGAGCCGGCACCAGACGCCATTTCTGGAAGGCCCGCTTGGCGGCCTGCACCGCGGTATCCACGTCTTCTCTTGCGGATTTCTGGAAGATGCCGACCAGGTCGCGCGTGTTGGCGGGATTGCGATTTTCGAATGTCTCCCCGGTCGAGGACTCTACCCACTCGCCGTCAATGTAGTTCTTGAACACCCGCGCCTGGCTTTCGCTGAGGCTCGCGGGGCTGGCTAATGTATCGGTTGCCATGAGGTCTCCTTACCTGATATCGATGAATGCCCAAACCTTTTGATGCTACAACTTGTGCAAAAGGCGAGCAAGACAAGGTAAGTCTCCCGCCTGAGATGCTTGTGATTCACACGCCCGCGCTTCCGCTCTAAGGGAGCGCTGCTGTCCAGTTGAGTTTTTTCATTTTCCGCCGGCTGTGGCAGATTCGCCTGCGCTCTGGAATTCTTCCGCCATCCACTTTTGCAGCGCCACCATGTTCTGCGGACGTCCCAGGAAACCCTTGACCAGGTTGTTCGCTGAGGTTGAGCCGCCGGGTTCGAGCACCAGCTTGCGATAGCGCGCAGGAGCATCTCCGGCCAGCAGGTTCTTGTGATCGAACTGCACAAAAAAATCTTCCGCGATCACTTTGTCCCAGAGATAAGTGTAGTAGGCGGATGAATATCCGCCGAGGTGTCCGAACGACGCCCACATGTGAGTTCCCGGAATGGGTGTGAGAGTCGTGTATTGACGCGTGGCGTTCGTGACGACCGCGTCCAGGTCCACTTCTTCGGGCTTGGCCTTGTACACGTCGTAAGAGATAGCGGTGTAATCGTTTTGGCGGGCGACCCAACCGGCTCGGCCGAACGCTGACGCGCGGTTCATGCGGTTGACCAGTTCCGCGGGAATGGGCTCTCCCGTTTTGTAATGGCGGGCGAACTTCGCGAGAACCTGTGGACTGCGAATCCATTCCTCGAGCATCTGCGAAGGCGCTTCGGCGAAATCCGATTCCATGGTGATGCCGCTGATCCCGGCCCACTGCTGCTGGCCGCCGAGGATGTGGTGCATGAGATGCCCGAACTCGTGGAAAATCGTGTCCACATCGTCATAGGTCATCAAGGCGGGGTCCGAAGCGGTTGGCACCGGGAAATTGCAGACCAGAATTGCCTCGGGCAGTTGCTTGCCGCGGATGCCATCGAGGACCGGCGCCATTTCCGCATGGCTATATTTCCCCGGCCGCGGATGCATGTCGAGATAAAAGCGCCCGATGGGCTTGCCTTTATCGAGAACGATCCAGGTCTCGACAGTCGGATCCCACGAAGGAACATTCGGCTCCTGCTTGAAAGTCACTCGAAACAAATCACTGGCTGCGTCCAGGATCCCCTGCTTGACCTGCTGAAAGGGAAAATAGGGCCGCACCGATTGGGAATCGAAGTTGTATTGCGAACGACGAACCAGTTCCGCGTAATAACTCGCTTCGTAGTCGAAAACTTCCTTGGCTTCAGGATTCGTCTTCTGCTTTTCCGCCAGAAGCATCTTGAATTCCTGCTCCGCCAGTGGCCGCGCGGCATCGTTCACACTCTTGATGAAGTCGCCGATATTTTGGCCTTTGACGATCATTTTGTCGGCGGCGTTGTAGTCCGCCCAATTGGAGTAGCCCAGAAGCGTGGCAATCTCGTAGCGTGTTTTCAGAAGGCTCATGAGCACTTCCTGATTTTTGGGATACGCCCGAGTCGTGAATGCCAGGTATAAGCGGCGGCGGAGCGCATCATTCTTGCCGAAGTTGAGGACCGGCAGCGCGTCGGGATAATCGGTGGTGATGCGGATCTTTCCATCGGCTCCAGGCTTGTGGCGCGCAATGAAATCCTGCGGCAGGCCTTCCAGTTCGCTGGGGTCTGCCTCGACACTTTTCTGGCTGTCAGAAATATTGCGGTCGAACATGGATTGTTCTTCGGTCGCCTGATCGCTCAGCTTCCGGATGCGCATACGCGTGGCGTCATCTTTATCGACGCCTGCGAGACGAAACTCGAGCAGTTGCCGCTTCACGTAGTATCGGGTCGCGGAGTCGGCCCGGGTAAGGTCGAGAGCCGACAGCGCGTTGTAAACGTCACGATTCAACGACAGGGCGGTCTGCGCGGCCGAAGCCTTGGTCACCATCCCGGTTGCATGGTCGCGGTACGTCGCATCGGGATGTACTTGCTGCAGCAGTCCCGCGAGATACGCTGTCGAATTGATTTGCCGGATGGCCTCGTCAAAGGGGACAAGCGTGTTCTCGATGGTGCGCTGTCCTTTGACCGCGACCAGTTTCCCAATTGACTGCTGCGCGGCGGCAAGACGATCGTTCTCCATCTTCTCGAAGGCAGCGACGTCGGGCTTTGCGGCCCACACGGTCGGCTGGGTAATTTGTGCTGCTGCGCCCGTCACCAGCAGGGAAGAAAGCAATAGGCAAGAAGGCAAAATGGAAGACAGGATGCTTCGGCGTGGAAACATAGAAAACCTCTGGGAACTCACGAATAACGCAACTGATTTGGGAGAGCATTGCATTGTCGTGGACGCACCGAGCCGAAGTCAAGCCAGCCGCGCGTCCTCGCAACAGAATCAGAAGGCGATTGTATTGTCTTTGATCACTGCCACCGTTTGAGGTGCGGCCAGACGTTGCTCCAGGAATCGAATCGCTTGCCCTTGCAGAGGAAAACCGGAATCTGCTGTTCCAGGGCGTACGTGTTGGGAGCGGAGATGCCGACTAGTTCGACATTTTGCCAGTAGCGCTCAAGGACATTCTGGCGATCATCGAGCACGATCATGCAATTGCCGGAGTAGCCGCGGGGTCCCCAAAGCCAATAGGTGCGATCGCCGCTCATCGCGCCGGGCAGGCCTTGCTTGCGGCCGAAGAAATCGATTGCGCCAGCCTGCCCGTAGTCTTGCGCGAAGATGCCGCAGTCGGGGCGCTCCCCGGGCGGAATCCGGTTCCATGCGACCTCCGTTTCGTCGGCAATCTCCTTCCATCCGAACTGATCCGAATACCACTGTGGCAGCGGGGCGCGCGCATGCGAGTGTTCCGTCACCGGGAGCTTAAAAGGAAGAGTCTTGGCGTACGCGATAAAGCGCTCCGGGGAAAGCACTGGGACGGTGATGGGCACCAGATGCGCGCCGCTTGCCAGGAGGATGACGGCGATCGCAGGTTTGAGCCATTGCAGGCGCGGGCGACCGGTTTCAGGTCGATCGAGTGCGGCTTGAATCACAATGGCCCCTGCTGCCAGCAGCATCGGATAGATCGGCGCGAGGTAGTAACTCTTGCCGTGCAGCACGTCGAAAACCACATAGCAAACCACGTAGCACCAGCCCAGCATGCGATAGGGCCGGAGTTGTCGAGAGAACAGCAGGCCGAATAATCCCGCCAGCCAAATCGGTGCGGTGATGGGATCGAGCAGCAGGGTTTGCTGAAAGAAAAAAGCGATCGGGCCCAGCACCACGTCGCGTCCTTCCGCCCTGATCGCGCGCATGAGTTGCACAAAAGGCCAGTGATAGTGAAGGTTCCAGAGAATGTTCGGGAGGAAGATTAGGAAGGCTGCGGCGCCGCCGATCCAGATCCACTTATTCAGAAACACGCGGCGCTGTTCGGTCAGCAGCAGGCCAACGACCATCCCCAATCCGAAAACTGCGATCGAATATTTCTCTTCCAGGCCGATGCCCGCGACCACGCCGAACCAGAGCCAGTAGCGCGGGTTCTGCCGTTTCACCGCGAGAATGGCAAAGTAGGCGCAGCCCATCCACAGGTTCGGTTCGAGACAATTCGTCGTCAGCAGGCTGCCGTTGGAAAGATACTGCGGGGAGATAACGACGCAGATTGCCGTGAGCAGCATGGCATAGCGCCGGCCGCCGAGTTCGCGAGCTAGCAAGGCGCTTTGCACCACCAGTAGTGACGAAGCGAGAGCGGGAATGAAACGAATGCTGCGCAGCGAGTCGCCAAGAACGGCGCGGCAGAAGTGGATCAGGAAGGGAATCAGCGGCGGTTGGTCGACATAGCCCCACTGCAGGTGATCGCCGCAAGACAGGTAATCGAACTCGTCGCGAAAATAGCCGTACTGATTGTTGAAGTAGATATGAAAAAAGAGTTTGGCCAGCGCGATGGCCCAGATCACGGCTATACCCTGGCTGAGCCAGGAGCCTCTATTAATTTCAGGTTTAGAGATGGTCGTCGGGGACGCGGCCATGACGAAGAGGATAACTCGCCCGGACCTTAGGTGTGCAGGGTTAATCCGAAGTCCCGATTCGGGAATCGGTCGATACCACGCAAAAAATGGTTGGCACTTCGGTAACCTTCTAAGTTCATTACCTGTTCTTCCCTGCGATTTCCCTGTGCTACCGTTTTCCTTTAGCGAACTTCATCAACAGTCAAAAGAGGTTTCTCAGGTCCAGTGTCTTCTGACGATCGCAAACCGGGACTCCACGTCGCGTGGACGACGGTCACGTACCGCAGCCTCGCCCTGCTCATTTTGTCCGTGCTTCTGATTTTCGGAGTAGCCGTGCGTTTTACCTTTCCGCAGTTCACCGAAAACACGGCCAGGAAGGCAAGTGACATCTTTGGCAAGTTGCTGGAGCGCATCGCGGGCATGGGGACATCGGCTGGTACCGGCGTAGTCACTGCGCAGCAGGCGCACTTTACCGCTCTCGACGGCACGGTGCG
>JAICJP010000023.1 GCA_025928375.1 Candidatus Sulfotelmatobacter sp. | reverse complement strand
GTCAATCACGATCACTATGCCGGATTGATGGAGATGCTGGTTCCCTTCCCGCTGGTAATTGCCATGGGGCGCATGCTGCATGGGGCGCAGCGGGTGCTGGTCGGTTTCTGTGCAGTGCTGATGGCGACCACCATCGTTCTCTCTGGATCCCGTGGGGGAATGATCTGCTTCGCCTTCGAAGTTCTCGCTTTCACCGCCTTGACGCTGTACCAGAAACGAAATCCCCGGATCGCGCTGGCAACGTTTGCTCTCTGCAGTGCGGTGCTCGGCTTTCTTCTCTTTCTGGGGAAAGGACAAGTCCTGGGACGGCTGGGCGATCTCGGCCCTGACATGCGCTTCAAGATCACCGCAGATGCCTTAAAAATCTTTGCGCACAAGCCGCTCCTGGGATGGGGCTTGGGTACATTTCCCACCATCTACCCGAGCTTTCGCAGCTTCTACACCAACTTGTTCGTCAACCAGGCCCACAACGATTACGCACAGCTTCTGGTGGAAGCTGGATTAGTCGGCTTCGGTCTGATGCTGTGGTTCTTGTTTCGCCTGTATCGTCATGGCTTCCCCACCTCACGCCGTTGGGAATTCAAGTGGGACGCAGCAGTCTCCCTTGCCGCCCTGCTGGGATGCACCGCTCTTCTGCTGCATAGCCTCGTGGACTTCAATCTGCACGTTCCCGCGAATGCGGCTATGTTTTACGTCCTGTGCGCCCTGGCCGCCGCGCGACCCGCTTCGACTTCTGCGAAAGCGCGTAGTTCCCCGGGCGCGGCCTCGAGCAGGAGAAATTATTCGCCCTCTACTGCAGCTTGAGAGCGGGCCAACCCGGGGTTATCATCGGGCCCGAGGTCTTTCATTCATGCGAAACCCGCTCTGGCAACCGCTTTGCTCGTTCCTTGATCGCAGGCTCTGTCCTGCGTTACTTCTTGCGATTGCGTTGGTCCCGGCTTTATGCGCTCAGAGTGAACCCGTGCGCGTCATCGCATTCGGCGCGCATCCGGACGACTGCGATCTGGGCGCCGGAGGCTTGGCCGCCAAATACGCCGCACTTGGCGATAAGGTCAAGTTCGTCTCGCTCACTAACGGTGATGCCGGCCATCAATCTCAAGGCGGAAAAGAACTCGCCGATCGGCGGCGCGCTGAAGCGAAAGAGGCTGGGCGACGCATCGGCATCGAATACGAAGTACTCGACAACCACGACGGCAAGCTTTTGCCAACCTTGGAAGTTCGCGAGCAAGTGATTCGCGAGATCCGGCAGTGGAAGGCGGACATTGTCATCGCGCCGCGGCCCAACGACTACCATCCCGATCATCGCTACACCGGGGTACTGGTACAGGACGCGTCCTACATGGTGATCGTGCCCAACCTGGTGAAAGATACGCCGCCACTGCCGCACAATCCTGTGTTTCTGTATTACAGCGACCGTTTCACCAGGCCACAACCCTTCCAACCAGACATCGTGGTTTCCATTGACGACGTGTTCGACAAGAAGATCGACATGCTAGATGCGCATGTTTCGCAGTTTTATGAGTGGCTGCCATGGACCAGCGGGACTCTCGACCAGGTCCCTAAGGATGCGGTTGCGCGAAAAAAATGGCTGGCCACACAGACGAGGGCGCTCCGAGATGCCTTACCCGAATGGCAGAAATCACTGGAGAAGCGCTATGGCGCCGAAGCGGCTCACATCCAGCACGTGGAGGCCTTCGAGATTACCGAATATGGACGTCAGCCCAGCGAGGCGGAGATTCGTAAGCTCTTCCCATTTTTCCCCGACAACGTCGCTCACCATTGAACCATGGCAGGTCGGGAAGAAACTGTTCCCAATGCCAGGCGCACTTCCTCGCGCCGAAGCATCTCTCAGTATCCCTGCCCCTCCAGTCGCACCTTGCCTCGGAACATGCGAAAGAGAACGAAGAAGTATCCCAGTGCGAGAACCATGCCCAGGGACCACCAGGCAAGCCCGACGCTAAGCCCATGCGAGCCCGCGGCGGTGTTGTAGATGGTCAGGTTTAACGCAGGATCGGTGCTCGCCGGCAGCACGATGGGATAGAGCCCGAACGCCGCTCCCACCAGCATGCCTACGATATACACGCCAGAAGCGACGAATGCGATCTTATCTGCCCGCTTGATCATGCCGTGCATCATCACGGCGAGCGCTCCAAACACCAGCACCGGAATCGCAAATCCCACCGCGTGATGCTTGTAATTGTCCAGCACTCCTGGACGAATCGCGACCGTCGCAATCAAACCTGCAACTGTCAGCAGAAGTTGCACCGGCCATAACCATTGCGCGACCTTCCGCGCGCGCGCGTTCAAATCGTCTTCTGTTTTGACCGCAACATACAGCGATCCATGAGTGGTTAAGGTTACGAGGGCGATCACGCCGGTCAGAACCGTGTACCAGTCGAGAATGCCATTCTCCGTACCCACCCGGAAGTTCGTCCACAGGGGCTCGAAGAAATACTGATCAGGTCTGAGCGGCACTCCGCGGACCACGTTGCCCAACGCGGCTCCGAAGAAGATGCACAGCAGGACGCTGGAGACGCTGAAGATCACATCGAAGAAGCCGACCCACACCGGGTTATGCATGTGCGTGCGCAGTTCGATGCCGATGCCACGCAGCATAAGCAGCCACAGCACCATCATCAGCGGCAGGTAGAAGCCACTGAAACTCGACGCATACAGCAGCGGGAATGCGAAATAGAGAGTACCGCCAGCTGCGAGAAGCCACACTTCGTTGCCATCCCACACCGGGCCGATGGCACGCATAATTCTGCGGCGCTCGTCGGCGGTTTTGGTCGCGGCCAGGTAGATCACTCCGGCGCCCAGGTCGAAGCCGTCCAGCACCACATACGCCGCCACCATCACTGCCACAATCATGAACCAAACAGTTTCCATCTCAATCCTCCCGCCTGTGCGACGCGCCTGCCAGTGCCGCCGGTTCCAATTCCGCCCTCGTCAATGAGCCTTTCGGAAGACGTTCCGTAGCCTGTCCTTCGTCTGGCCCGTGCTCGATCTCGCGCCGCACCAGAAACAGAAACAGGATTGCCAGCACGGTGTACATACCCATGAATCCCAGCAGCGTAAACATGCCGTTGCCCGCGGAGACTGTCTTCGAGTAGCCATCCGCGGTGCGCATCAGCAAGTACACCAGCCATGGCTGTCGTCCGATCTCCGCCGTGATCCATCCCGCCGTGTTCGCAATGTATGGGAATGGCAGGGCCAGGAGGAGGGCCCATAAGATCCAGCGACTCTCGAACAGCTTTCCCCGCCACAACAGAAAAGCTGCCACTACCATGATGGCGATAAACAAAGTGCCGAGTCCGACCATGATGTGGTAGCTGTAATAAAGAAGCGCGATACTGGTCGGCCATTCGTCTTCCGGGAATGCGTTCAGGCCTTTCACTTCCGCCTTCCACGCCCGATAAGTGAGGAAACTGAGCGCGTTCGGGATAATCAGCGGATTGTCGATTTTTTTGTCATCCACATTGGGTTGGCCGATCAAAACCAGCGGCGCTCCCGGCTGGGTGGCGAACAGCGCTTCCATTGCAGCCAGTGTCACCGGCTGGTGTTGGGCGATGAGCCGTCCCTGCCCATCGCCGGTGGGAAACAACTGAAGCACGCTGAAGATCAAACCGGCCGCCACTCCCGTGCGCACAAAGATTCGTCCAAACTCCAAGAACTTGCCCCACAGCAAGTAGAAAGCACCGACCGACGCCATGACGAAGGCGCCCGTAATCACCGCGCCGCTCATGTTATGGGCATATTGCCACCATGCCCATGGATTCAGCACCAGCGCCCAGAAGCTGGAAAGCTGCACCGAACCGTCCGCGGCTTTGATGTAACCGACCGGATGCTGCATCCAGGCATCGGTGGCGACGATAAAGAATCCCGACAGCCACGAGCCCAGGAATACGGCCACCGCGGAAAACCAGTGTGCGCGCGGGCTCAAGCGCTTCTCGCCATACAGGAACAGCCCTAGAAACGCCGACTCCAGGAAGAACGCGAACATGCCTTCCATTGCCAGAGTCTGCCCAATGACTCCTCCGGCGAAGCGTGAGAAATGCGACCAGTTGGTTCCGAACTGAAATTCCATCGGAATGCCGGTCACTACTCCGATCACGAAGTTGATGCCGAAAATGCGCCCCCAGAAGCTGGCGGCTTGGTTGTATCTCTCATCGTTCCGCCGCAGCCCCAGTGTCTTCAGCACCACAATCAAGGGTGCGAGCCCCATGGTGAGTTGGGGAAAAAGGTAGTGAAAGGTGACCGTGAAGGCGAAGTGCAGACGGTGAATCAGGAGTGCGCTGTCCATGAGGAATCCTTATGGACG
Source organism: Candidatus Sulfotelmatobacter sp. (assembly GCA_025928375.1). Classification (GTDB taxonomy): domain Bacteria; phylum Acidobacteriota; class Terriglobia; order Terriglobales; family Acidobacteriaceae; genus Sulfotelmatobacter. The sequence continues at coordinate 19,114 of JAICJP010000023.1, read as the reverse complement.
AGAGCTTAAATGTTCACCGGGGCGGTGAGGTGTGATTCAAATCACAGTTGCTCGAAAGTTATCGGGCGGCCTTGCGCCGGCGTTCCAGATGCTCGCGGCGGATCTCCCGGCGTCGGCCCGCATCCGTGTAGCGGCGCTGTTGCTCGTCGGTCTCGGGAATCACGGCTGGAACTTTGAGGTGTTTTCCTGCCGCGTCCACCGCCACGAACGTGAGGTAGGCAGAGCCCACGTGCTGAGCCGTATCGGCAATGTAATTCTCCACGTACACCTTCACGCCGACTTCCATCGAAGTCTGAAAGACGCGGTTTACCGACGAGCGCAGGATGACCAGATCTCCCACCCGCACCGGAACCAGAAAGTCGATGTGATCCACAGAGGCGGTGACCACGTAATTACGCGAATGCCGGTGGGCCGCCATGGCTCCCGCCAGATCGATCCAGTGCATCAAGCGTCCGCCGAGCATCGCGCCCAGAGGGTTGGTATCGTTGGGCAGAACAATCTCCGCCATTTCCGATTGCGAGTCGCGCACCGGCCTCGGTCCCAGATTGTCATCTTGCATCGTTTTTCCTTGATTGCGGGACTTACTCAGACTGTTCTCACGATTTCTTCTTCAGATAAGATTCCAGGAAACATTCCGCCATCTTCTGGATGCGCGCATCATCATGACCGCGCTGCCAGGCGCCGGCTTCCAGATCCATCAGCAGATCGCCATGCGCAACTGGCCGATGATCGCGCTCGCAGACGTACAGCAAACGAAGCACCCGCGCCGGATTATCGGCATTGCGGCCCTCAGGAGTCGACACCGAGAACCGCACCGCATCCCACGCACGCTCCGGCGGAGCCCACGCGCAACTGCTTGCATATCCCAGGTTGCAGAATGCCTCGACAACGTCCTGGCTGGGGGATTCGCCCTCATGCCCCGGCGCGGTGCACTGCCCCGTCCAGCCACATCCCAGCGGAAGTCTCGCCGGATGTGGCCAGTTGCCATTCTCCAGTCTTGCTGTCGGCATGAAATAAGGACAAGCCAATGTCGTATCTTCCGTGCTGGAATTTTTGGCGCGCGTAATTTCGGGGAATGCTTATTGTATTCACAAGCCTCGCTTCTGACCAGTTACTTCGAGGCGCACGGTTTGTAGTAATCTCGTTCGAGAGACGCTTCCTTCTATGGACCGCATTGCTGCCCTCAACGAAGTGCTCACGCAAAATCCCAAGGATGCGTTTGCGCGTTACGGTCTGGCCATGGAATATTCCAGGCAGGGTGACTTCGATCGGGCCTTGGCCGAGTTCGCGCTCCTGCTGGAGGATCATCCCGACTACACCGCCGGCTATTTCATGGCGGCGCAGACGCTGGTCCGCGCGGAAAGATCTGATGACGCGAAGCAGATGCTGCGGGACGGAATCACCTCCGCGCGGCGCACGGGCAACCTGCACGCCCAGTCCGAGATGGAAGCCATGCTCGCCGAGCTGCAATAAAAAAACCGGCACTGGTGTGCCGGCAAGAGATGGACTTTCGATTCTCTAAGCTGCAAGGTGCGACTGCGAGTCGGAACCATGCTGCTTCACCATCTTGTTGTAGTTGCCCATGATCAGCAGCGGCGCCGGCCATTGCCCGACGAACAGCGCCCAATCATCTTTTCCCAGGATCTTCAGCACCAACGAAGTCGCCATGCACCCAATCGCAATTCCTAAGAATGCCGATGAGGGAACTTTCGACGTCTGGCTCTCAATCGCCCCGGTCACGCGATCTTCTCTTTGCCCACTTACTCTGGTTTCCATCACAACCTCACTTAAACGGTAATTTTCCAGCGCGGCAGATAGGTCTTAGATGCGGACGCCGCCCCACGGTTGGCCCCAATCGCGCGCGAAGCATGAACAATCCGGCACCCACTCTCACTTCGCTCCCATCCTTTCCCGCAGCCTCTTTTCCTGCTGCTCTGACCAGTATCCGCAATCCAGCCGAATAAAGACGGACGTATAGGGAATCGTCATCGTGCTTTTCAGCACGAGGACGTGGAAGGTCTTGCCTGCGTCGTCCAGCTTGGAGATGATTTGCTCGTGCGGCAGGTTTTGCACCTCCCCCTTCCCCTTCCCGATTCGGCCCAAGAGCTTGCTTAAAGACTCGCGATAAGCCGTGATTCCCGCCGCGTCACTCTCCGGCACCAGCTTCAGCTCCGCGTCGGTGAAGATGACTGGCCGCACATGCTTCGATTTGCTGATATCCTCGAGCACCGCCTGGACAACATCGAGTTGATCGTCCCCGGTGTCTACGGTCTCGATACCACCGCTGGTCTGCAACGGATAAGCCGAGTCCACCACCGCAATCCAGTTACGATGCCCCATCAAGGGCAGTTCCTGCCGCACATGCGCGCGCCAGTCGCTCTCTCTTTTTCCAGGAGACTGCGCTGTAGCGAGAATGGACGCGATCGAGACTGCAGCCGTGATGAGAACCTTCTTTGATGAAGGCAGCACAAGACCCCCTCTTCTAATCCGCTACTCCTTGACTCCCAGCTGCCAGAACAGAAACGAATAGACATCGGTAAATTCTTCGATTTGCTTTGTCACGGGTTTGCCCGCACCATGGCCAGCTTTATTCTCGATGCGCAATAAAATCGGGCGGGTGGCACTCGCCCCATTCCGCGCTTCCGCCTGCATCAGGGCTGTCATTTTTTTCGCGTGCATCGGATCGACCCGCGTATCGGAATCTGCGGTCATGAACAGCACTGCGGGATACTCCACTCCGGCTTTCACGTGATGGTAGGGCGAGTAGGCGTATAGCCATTTGAACTGCTCGGGATTTTCCGCAGTGCCGTACTCGGGAATCCACAACTTGGCAATCTGGAAATCCTGGTAGTGCAGCATGTCGAGCAGCGGCACCTGGCATACCACCGCACGGAACAAATCCGGACGCTGCGTGATCATTGTGCCCATCAGCAGACCGCCGTTTGATCCACCCTGAATGGCCAGATGATGCTTGTCGGTGTATTTTTCCGAGATCAAATGCTGGGCCGCCGCGATCATGTCATCAAAAACGTTCTGCTTCTTGTCCAGCATGCCGGCGCGATGCCAGTCCTCGCCGAACTCGGCCCCGCCGCGCAGGTTCGCGACCGCATAGATGCCGCCGTGCTCCATCCATAAATACGCGGTGCGGCTGAAGCTCGGCGTCAGGCTGACATTGAATCCACCATACCCCGTGAGCAGCGTGGGATTTTTCCCGTTCTTCTGCAGACCATTTTTGTGCACCACGAACATGGGGACGCGGGTGCCATCTCTGGAGTTGAACCACTCCTGATGGACGTCGTACGCCGACGCTTCAATCGAAGGCGCATCGACTTTGGTCCACAGCGACGTGGACCCGTTTTTCAAGTCGTAGCGATAGATAGAGGGCGCGAAGGTGAAGGACTGGAATCCGTAAAACACTTCGTCGCGGTTCCACTTGCCGCCCGTGCTATAGATGCTTCCAATGGCGGGCAGCGCAAGATCGTTCAGCCTCTTCCCGTCGAGATCGAAAATCTTCAGCTTCGAAGAGGCGTCCTGCTCGTATTGCGTGAACAGCTTGCCCCCGAAGACCGCGGCGCCCTGCAATACCGCCTCCGATTGCGGAATGAGTTCTTTCCAGGCTTCGCGATCGAAGTTGCCGGCGTCAGTTACGAACACGCGATAGCGCGGCGCATCTTCATTGCTGGTGATGTAAACCTTGCCATCGTAAATGTCGGCGCTATAAAGAAAGTTCTTGCCCGTGGTCAGCCGGATGGGAGCCTTGTCGCTTTTCAAATCCATTAGGAAAAGTTCGGACTTGGTCCAGCCCTCGGAAACGTTGATGAGCAACCAGCGCCCATCATTGGAAAGGGAAACGCCGGGCCAGTCCTCGGGGCCACGCCCTTCTCCAAAAATTGCATTGTCAGTTTCTACCGGGCTGCCCAACAGATGGAAGTAAACATGGCGGTTGTACATCTCCTGCCCTGCGGGCACTTCGCCCTTTTTCGGATAACGTGTGTAGTAAAAACCAGAGTTGTCGGGCAGCCAGGCAATCGACGCCGCGCGCGTGCGCTCGATGGTGTCGGGCAGAATCGTGCCGGTCTTGCTTTCGATCAAATGCAAGGTCGACATCTCTGACCCGCTGGGAGAAGTCCCATAGGCGACATACTTGCCGTTCTCCGAAGGCTGAAACCAATCGAGAGCGATGGTGCCATCGGCGGCAAGCGAATTAGGGTCCACCAGAACGCGGTCGGCTCCCTCCAGAGAATCGCGTACGTACAGCACCGGCTGATTCTGCAGCCCCTCGCGGCGAGTATAGAAATAATGATGGCCGGCAAGCACAGGAGCGCTGACGTTGCCGATCGAGAGCAGTTCGGTGAGCCGCTTTTGAATCGCAGCCCGGCCCGGGAGAGGATCGAGCAGAGCGCGAGTGTAATCGTTCTCCTCAGACACCCACTGCTGAACGTCAGGAGAGTCCGCCTTTTCCAGCCAGCGATAGCTGTCGATCACCCGCGTACCATGAAAGTAATCCGCCAGCGGCCGAGGTGTCGCCACGGGAGGTGAATCCGGCACCCGCGAAGAAGGCTTTGAGTCCGCCCCCGCCAGCAATAAAGAAAAGAAAGAGAAGAGAAGCAAACGCCCTCCCATACCCACCTCAAACCCAGCGTACCGTATTTTCAGGAGCCACGTCGCGATGTTATGATGATGGGGTCAACCACACTCCTCAGTAGCTCAATGGCAGAGCATTCGGCTGTTAACCGAAGGGTTGTAGGTTCGAGTCCTACCTGAGGAGCCATTTCTTTTCATGCCTGTGCTGCACCGCGACATTTTCCGCCTCATCCGACTTTGGGGACTTCTTGAGGGATCCACAGGAATTTCGAATCGTCCCAGAACATCGGCTGCCTCACGGAGCGCATGGCTTCCGATATGTCCGTAGCGCTTGGCCAAACGGATAGCAGTCGCGGCCGACCACCCCATCATGTTTGCGACAACCGCGTATGGAATACCCGCTTCGAGCAAGCGCTGCGCTCGATTCGTTGAGAGGAGACTGCGAGTGTGAGAGCTTTCAACTGAAGCCATTCATCTGCGGCAATCCGAAAAAGCTTGGCGCGATCACGGCGCTTGATGGCATTGTAGCTTTCCTCCATTTCGCGGCGTCGCGCCCTTTCACTAATGCATTCATCGTCGCTTCGGTCCAAAGATAAAGCGCGTTTGCATTCTTTGACCAGCTTTCCTAACTGCCGCATTTTTCCGCTGCGGTTGCACCCTGCTCTCTTACTGTAGAGTCACAATCTTAGGATGAAGCTGGGAAAACACGTCTTGAGCTGGTCGGCGACCGCCTGCGGGTCTCGCCTTCAGTTTTGTACTCCAGTGGAACAGCGCCCACGACCGCCCCTTGGGCACCCGCAATGCGCCGAAGCTCTACTGTTGGCAGGATTCGCTGACCATGCGGACGTCGGTGACCTTCAAGTGACCGTGCTCGGTATTATTGTTCTTCATGCCAGCGTCTTTCGCTGCGCCTTTCGCGTCTTCCTTCATGTTGTGCATTTTGGCATGCGAAACCACACCTTTGGCTCTAATGGTGTGACCGAGATGACTCGTCAGATCGACAGCGTTGTTGTTGTGCACTTCCCAGGTGCTGCCGTCGCTGGCGGTCAACAGGAACTCGTTGGCACCAGGGCCCTTAGTAACGCATCCGGTGACGCTTCTCACATCGCCCTTTGATTTGGCGTCTGTGTCGGAGTCCTGCGCGATTGCCCACGCCGTAGTCAGACCAGCAAGAACCACACACAATAGCAAGCGACTTAGTTTTTTCATTAGACTGCTCCTTTGTTGGCTGTCCCAAAAAGATAGAAGGCTCTTTAAAGGGTCTGTTATGTTGTCCTTCTACCCACAACAAAATGCAGGATGAGAGAGATTACTGCGAGTACGAGTAACAAGTGGATCAGTCCACCCGCCACATGAAACACAGTAAAGCCTCCAATCCAAGCTATCAGTAGCACCACGAATAAGATCGTCCAAATGCTCATCTTCTCTTCCTTTCTTTTCTACGCTTCTGAAGAAGCGGCGCTGTTTCAGCTCAAATCATACGTCACAAGAAGATTGCGAACTGTTCAAAATGGCTCACCCTTCGCAATCATGTCCGGTTGCTGTGACTCCTAGCACAAAGCGTGTGTACTGTTTGGGGGGGAGTCTCAGCATGACCTGTCGCTTCGACGGTTATCTATTGCAAAAATCTCGATTCGGATTCCCCTTTAAGATGCTTTCGGCGGCAGTCCTACCTCGATCCGTATGAGGTTGTTTCTAATCGCTTACACGACCAGATCCGGGATGGACTGAAAGCTCAGTTTCCGCATGATATTGCTGCGGTGCGTTTCGACAGTCTTGGTGCTTGGCAAGCCGAGGCCTTTCCTGTTTCAGTAATCCATAGTTCCGCTCGATACCTGGACGAGCCTGCTGGTCGGAGATTGGTGTGGAGATGAAGCAGTTTCCGGTGACTAAACAACATCAGTGAATTTGATGTCGGGCGGGTGGCTCACCATACGGTGTTCGTGTTTCCCGTTCCGGAACTGGGGGTGCCCTGTTTTTGGCGATGCTGCCTGTGCTATCTTCTTCGTCACGCCGCTCGATCTGCATCGCACTTACAGCTGCCGGGCATCCCGAATGAGCCTCTCGCCCTCCATCGTCTTTTAGGTTGAATCGAACATTCCCTACGTTTCCGAGGTCCACAGCCCAGGCAACATAGGCTCGTTCGTCCCTACTTGGTCTCCGATCCTCTTCCTCACTTCAAGCGACCGCAGAAGATCGAGATAATAAGCCGCGGTATGAAGATCCTGGCGCTCCTTGGCGCTAACGCTCTGGCCGCGGGTGGTCAAATGCCACAATTCGCGGACTCGCTGCTGGACGGCCTGGCGCGCCCGTTCCAGCATGAGCGGTAACTTGCTGCCATCTTCCTCAAACAACGCTCTTCGATATAGATCTGCCCAATGCTCTTTCTCATGAATTTCTGCCATTAAAATCCTCCATTGAAGAAAACTCTTCCCGCCTGGTTTGCTGAAAAGGCAATTCACAACCCGTCCGAAAGGGATCGGGCGTGGAGAGGAATTGTCCAAAGGTGAGAGCGGCGAACTAGAGCGGGATGTCTAGCAACGAAGGACGCAGACGAGGTCAATCACCGAGGCACTCGAGCGGACGGTGATCTCTGATTCTGTTCGTGATGGGCGTGTAGCCGATGTGGGTCCATCCAGAGAGGTGCGGCTTCTCTCCTCGGGGTTTACGTGTAGAGGTTGCGTCTGGCACACCAAGGCCATCGTATCGCCATCCTCGCCAAAATTGAGGCTGACAATCAACGTCGCTCCCAACGCCACCACAACTATCGCCAATAGGAGCCTTAGTTCAACCACGCGCATAGCACTCTTTTAGCGTGCCTGGCCCACCTTGTCAACACCAACTGACGAAAGAAAGAAGGAAGAAGAGACTTGGGTAGTTGGTGGGACATCGCGATTACGCCCATCATCCCTGCAAGCGGGTTGAGTGTAACCGCAGGTAAATCAACCGGCTGCCTGACGACTGCGATTTCCACAGATTCTTTCCACAGCCCGGCTAGTAGATTTGCTAGGAGGCGGCGTCTTTTTCGATTCAATTTGCGTAACATCGCGTTTCAACCATTGACCCTCGATCGGGGGTCTTGAGCGGAAATGCCTGGTTTCGCCATTCATCGCCGACGCGCCTTGCAGACTCTCCGATGGCGAGGCTTCGCAATTCTGCCCTGTCATCTCTGACGGTTTTCGGAAGGGGTGCTCAGGTCTAGGTTGTCTCTCAGGCTGATGAATGCCACTCGGAGTGCCGCGAGTTCGGCCAGAGCGTTGACCAGATGCTTCAAGGACCGTCCCAAGCGGTCTAAAAACGGCGTCAAAGCATCTACGGCATGCGTCTGACATCATCCGATTGAGCGCCGGCCGCGATTCCTTGCAACCCGACACTCCCTGATCTGGAAACTCCTCCACGACCTGCCAGCCGCGACGCCCTGCATATTCTCGCAGTTCGGCAAGCTGCATCTCTGGATCTTGATTGTTTAGAGTGCTGACGCGCGCATACAGCGCGACCCAGGTGATAGGGCGAGTGGATTCTTGAGCCGAAGAGGTGCTACGCTGCTGTCTAGCCATCGTTTCCTTCTTGTAAACGCTGCGATTAAACTTGCATCCATCGTTCGACAGAGTTTGTGGACGATTTTTGTCTGGGTCGAGGCTGTAGCGGGGGATCTCGGCTAGGCTTTTTGACTCGGAAATACTTTTGGGACTTTTTGAGGGACCCTACTTCAAAACTGTCCACGCGGCAATTGGCAGTAATCACGTCCGCGCAATGTTAAACCGAAGGGTTGTAGGTTCGAGTCCTACCTGAGGAGCCATTCTTGCTACCGTATAAATCGTAAGTGAGATCCTGTCCCAGTTGTACCTGCCTGCCAACGGTGTCGTTTCGATTTTCCAAGTCCACGGAAGTGACGAGTTCGATTACTCTAGTGCAGACGCCTGGGGGAGGACGCCTTTGCCGGAAACGCAGGACGCTCTTTGGTATAAGAATGCCGTTTTCTATCAGGTACACGTCCGCGCGTTTTACGACAGCAACGGAGATGGCGTCGGGGACTTCCAGGGCCTCGCTCAAAAGCTCGATTATTTAAGGGATCTGGGGATCAATGCCATCTGGCTGATGCCTTTCTTCCCTTCCCCTCTGCGCGATGATGGCTACGATATCGCGGATTACCGCTCGGTCCATCCGCTCTACGGCACTTTGCAGGACTTCAAGAACTTTCTGGCCGCGGCGCACGAACGCCAGCTCCGCGTGGTGATGGAGATGGTCCTGAACCACACCTCCGACCAGCACGCATGGTTCCAGGAGTCGCGCAGTTCCCGCGACAACCCGCGGCGGAATTGGTACGTGTGGAGCGAGACTGATACTCCATACCGCAGCGCGCGGATCATCTTTATCGATACCGAGATGTCCAACTGGGCATGGGACCCGATCTCGAAGGAGCACTACTGGCATCGCTTTTTCAGTCACCAACCGGATCTGAATTATGACAATCCGGCGGTACGAGAAGAGATGTGGGATGTGATGAAGTTTTGGCTGGACATGGGGGTGGATGGCTTCCGCCTGGACGCGGTCCCGTACTTGATCGAACGCGAAGGCACCTCGTGCGAAAACCTGCCAGAAACTCACATCGTTATCAAGGAACTGCGCGCCAAACTCGACAGGGAATATCCCGGCCGCATGCTGCTGGCCGAAGCCAATCAATGGCCCGCCGACCTGCGCCCCTACTTCGGTACAGGGGACGAGTTCCACATGGCCTTCCATTTCCCCCTCATGCCGCGCATGTTCATGGGACTGAAGCTGGAAGACCGGAAACCCATCACGGAGATCCTGACCCAGACTCCGGAGATTCCTGCCTCCTGCCAATGGGGGCTGTTCCTGCGCAACCATGACGAACTCACCCTCGAAATGGTCACGGACATGGAACGCGATTACATGTACGACTCGTATGCGAGGGACAAGACGATGCGGCTGAATCTCGGCATTCGGCGCCGCCTGGCGCCGCTGCTGGAGCACGATCGCCGGCGCATCGAATTGATGAATGGCATGCTGATGTCGCTCCCCGGGACACCCATCATATATTACGGAGACGAGATCGGGATGGGCGATAACGTGAATCTGGGCGACCGCAACGGCGTGCGCACGCCCATGCAGTGGAATGGCGGCTGGAATGGCGGGTTTTCCAACGCTGACCCCGAGAGCCTCTACTCTCCGCTGATTCAAAATCCGGTCTATGGATATCAGGCAGTGAACGTCCTATCGCAGAAGCGCAGTGAACACTCACTGCTCTCCTGGATGCAGCACATGATCAGCCTCCGTCGCTCTACTCCGCTATTCGGTTCAGGATCGATCGAATTTCTGTATCCTAAGAACCACCGCGTGCTCGCCTACGTTCGCCAGCAGGGGGATCAGGCCATTCTGGTGGTCAACAATCTCTCCAGTTCTGCGCAGGCGGTTGAACTGGATCTACGGCGCTACAAGGGCAAAATACTGATTGAAATGTTCGGCGGCAATCTCTTCCCACGCATCGGAGATCTGCCATACCTTTTAACTATGGGACCATACCAGTTCTACTGGTTCAAACTGCGGCGAATCTGATTTGATGGTCGCGTAAACAGATGGCAGACGAGAGCATACTAAGCGACGATTTCATTCGCCAGCTGATTGACGTGGGCGAAGTGGATATTCTCGTCGGGGTACCTACGCACAACGACGCCAAGACCGTCGAACCCGCCATTCGCGCCATACAGGAGGGGATCGTAAAGACGTTTCCGCGGGAGCGAGCGGTCATCCTCAACGCTGACGGGGGATCGAACGACGGCACTCCCGATGTGATCATGGGAGCGTCCATCGATGAGCAGCATCGCAGCTTCAACGGATACACCCTTCGGACCCTGCACGCCATCAGCACGCGCTACGGAAATAATCCTTCCAGCGCGGCGGCGTTGCGCACCATACTGGCGGCGGCCGAATTGCTTCGCGCCAAAGCGTGCACCGTGATTTGCCCGGAGTCTGCGAACATTGAGGCGGAGGGGGTCGCGAACCTGCTGCGCCCGATCTATTGCGACCACTTCGATTTCGTCGCGCCCATTTACCGCCGGCACAAATTCGAAGGCGTCCTGCTGACAAATCTGCTCTATCCCATGACGCGCGCTCTGTTCGGTCAGCGAGTGCGCGAGCCTTATGCTTCCGAATTCGCCTTCTCCGGCCGTTTGGGAAGCCAGTTCCTAAACCGGCATCAATGGAGTGAAGAGTTCAAGGATTACGACCCAGAACTGGAACTCACCGTCACCGCGCTCTCAGACGGCTGTCGTGTCTGCCAAACTTTTCTGGGCACGCGCAGCCCAACCAAGCGGCAAGCTCGCGACCTGGTGGACGCGATGCGCCAGACGGTGGGTGTCCTTTTCTCAGCGCTGGACGGGACGTTCCCGATGTGGAGCGCGAAGACTGCCTCGCAGCCGGTGCCCACAAAGGGGCCCGAATTCGAGCTTTCCGTCGATCCCCTACGGATCAATCGCAAGCAGCTCAAAGAAATGTTTTCAGCCGGCGTAATCGAATTGGAATCAGTTCTCAAGTCCATCCTCAGTTCGGGGACGCTCAGCGAACTTCAGCAGCTCGCTAAAGCGGACGAAGACCAGTTCCGCTTCCATGCAGAACTATGGGTCAAGAGCGTCTATGAATTCGCCGCTTCATACCACAAGGCCGTCATGAGCCGTGACCACATTGTGCAAGCCCTGGTCCCACTCTATCGCGGACGAATGTTCACCTTCCTTGTCGAAAACCGTACTGCTTCGGCAGCCGAAGTGGGCAACAACATCGAAAGCCTTTGCCTGGAGTTCGAGCGCCTCAAGCCTTATCTACTCGAACTGTGGAATGGCAGAAAGTGAGACAACGATGCGCGACATCATTGTAGGAGAACTGACGCAAGCGGCGCAGGAGATTTTCCGGGATTTTGCCCACCTGCTTCCGCGGCTCATTGTCATGCTGGTCATCGTGTTCGTGGGATGGCTCATCGCCTACGTCATCCGGGCAATTCTTCGCAGCATCCTGCAATTCGCAAAATTCGACAGGCTCTCCGAACGTGCGGGTGCATCGCAACTGCTCACGCATGCGGCCCTTCCCACTCCCACGGAATTGGTCAGCCGCTTCGTTTTCTGGATCGCATGGATCGGCTTCATCATGCTCGGCATCAGCGTCCTGGGGATTGGGGGATTACAGGAGCATGTAGAGAGATTCTTCTTCTTTCTGCCCCGGCTGTTTGTTGCCCTGCTCATCCTGTTCTTTGGACTGCTCATTGCCAGCTTTTTCGCCCGCGCGGTCCTGCTGGCATCTGTCAACGCGAATTTTCCCTCGCCACGCCTGCTCAGCATCTCTGCACGCACGATCATTATTATTTTCGTCCTGTCGATGGTTTCCGAAGAACTCGGAGTGGCGGATCAGACTGTTATCTTGGCGTTCGGAATCGCATTTGGAGCCGTCATGCTGGGGCTTTCTATAGCCTTTGGGATCGGCGGCAAGGACCTGGCCCAGCAGTTTCTGGAAAACCGCTTTCTTCGCGAGAGAAGGACTGAGAAAGAAGACGAACCGTCACCTCTGTGACGCGGACTACATTCATCATCCTTCGATTGTGCGGGCCACGGTGGTCAGGCAGCCTGGGTGTAAGCAATCGTGCTAAGCAAAGCATTCGCGTCCTGCCGGGAATCGAGGCGCGTATGCTGCACCACGATCGGCACATCCGATTCGATCACGCTGGCATAGTCCTTTGCCCGGGGAACCGGCTCGGGATGCTGCAAATCATTAAACCGCAGATGCTTGGTTCTTCTGGCCGGAACGGTTACTGAATACGGCCCCACCGGATCGCGATCAGAAAAATAGATCGTGATCTGCACGTGCGCGTCCTTCTCAGTTGCATTCAGCAGGCATGCAGTCTCGTGGCTGGTCATCTCCGGCTCCTTACCATGACTCACGGCCGGAATGTAACCTTCAGCAATCGCCCAGTACTTTTGTCCGATTGGCTCCTTCATCTTCTCCTCCAGAACACATCTTCTATTCAACTCGAAACTTAACGCCTTTGCGGAAGTTCTCCGGTTCCTGGTGGTGAACAGGAACCCGCTCTAGGGCGTCGCTGAGACCGGTTTTCTAAGCAATCAAACTCTCCATGACATCTTCAATGCGCTCGGCAACATTGGCCGTCAAAGACCATGGACTCGGCTGTCGCAGAACGTGCAGCGTGCCGCGCTTGTCTAGCACATCAAAGCGGGTTCGATTTCCCTTCCGATAAAAATGAATACTGACGACGGCTTTGCCGACATGGAGATTCCGCAGAGTGATTTGCGGAAGCCAGTCCGGCAATTCCGGATCAACCAGCAGCGTCTTCATGGGAGCAAAAGGATAAATCCCAAGCATGGCCTGGACGATGGAGAACAGACTCGCGGCTGACCAAGCCTGAGGCCAATTCGTCTTCGGATAGAGGGCTGGAAAGGGATGCTCAGGGTCGCGGGGATGTCCACTGAAACACTCCGGCAGCCGGTTGTAGTCGAACAGGGTGCTGGTCTCGAACATCGCACGCGCGATGGTATGCAACTCGTCGATTAATCCAAAGCGCATCATGCCCATGGCGAAACTGCCGTGCTCCACGGGCCAGACCGCGCCGCAATGATAGCTGTAGGGATCGTAAGCGGGGTGGTCCGCTGACAGAGTGCGCACACCCCAACCACTGAACATGTCGTCCTGCAAGATCCTGCGCGCAACCTTTAGCGCCGCATCCTTGTGCACAATGCCACAGGCCAGCAAGTGCCCCGGGTTCGAGGCGATCGACTTGATTTGCCGGCGCTTGGAATCGAGCCCGAGAGCAAAGAAATTCTTATCGGGCATCCAGAAGCGGTCATTGAAACGCTTTTTGAGTTCTTCGGCCTCGTGGAACATTCGGCGCGCAAGATCGCGATCTCCCATGAACCAAAGCAGCTCCGACATCCGCAGCTTCGCCACGTAAACGAAGGCCTGCTCTTCGCAGGTCGAAATTGGCGGATGCACGATTTGCCCATTCTCATAAACGATGGCGTCACGGGAATCTTTCCATCCCTGATTCTCATTGCCTTGCTGGCTGCGCGATTTGTAGTCGTAGAACCCGTCCCCGAACAGGTCCGTGTATTTATCTTTCCACCTCAGAGCGCGCAACGCGGGCTCCAGCAGAGGTTGAATAGAGCTCTTGTCTCCGGTCCAGTGCCATAGTTCAGACAAGACCACCGGATAGAACGATGATGTAGTGGCTGCGCCGTAGTAGCGGGTCCGGGGATTGTAAGCAAGCGAGGCAAGTGGTCCAGTGTGCGCCTCGTGCAGCATGCGGCCCGGCTGTTCATCGCGCCAGTCGTTTTCGACGCGCCCCTGCCACTTGGGCAGCTCGCACAACGCGCCTCGCATCATCTGTGGCGAGGCAAGAGCCGCCTGCCAACCTGCGGTGAGGGTATCTCTTCCGAATAATGCAACGTAAATCGGCAGGCCCGCCGCCATGACCCATGCCCGATCGCCATGGTCCATGTCGGGCAGCCGTAGATCTGCGAGATCGTGCTTGGCTTGCAACAGCGCTGACTCCACTACTCCAGCCAGCATCGGCTCAGATTTGGTTTGGAAGTGAGTGCTCTCGTCGAGAAAAATATGCCGCTTCCGATCGAGTTCGTTGCGGGTGCCGAAGAATTGGCGGCAGTGATACAAAGGCGGCAACCTGGTTTCTTCAATTGTGGGAGTGAACTTCACGCAGGTATGCCAGGACTTCCCCGGTTTGAGATGAATCTGAAATTTAAGTTTCGAGTCGCGGTATTGCACAGGGGAATCAGCGTTCTCGATGCTGACGACCAATCCGCGATGAATTCGGGCTGTTCCGGTGTTTCCCTGGTGGGAGTAATTGTGGCTCGCGCGGTAGTCGTAAGTCAGTTCGGCCCGCCGCGCGGACAGTTTCCGCCAACGCCGCGTCAACTTGCCCCGCTGCTTTCGCTTGAAGGTCTCCGCCTGGTCGGAGAAGTCGGCATCTAGTTCGATTTCAAATGCAAAGCTTGTGTCTGCCTGCGTGAAGTTCGTGAAATCGATGTCCTCGTGGACCCCCAGCCCCACGGTGCGGGACACCCGCAGTTCGAGGGTTTCTTCAGACTGCGGCTCCATCTCTCCGGACCCGGTATCTTCCTTCCACTTCACCCCGGGCGGACGAGTGATGTAGTAACCGAGCCACGAGTGTTGCTCCACGTTTGAGACCACCACTCTTTGCGGCTCGCACCCGTTCACGTAGTAGCGATAGCGCGAAAGCACCCGCGTCTCATAGGCAAATAGTCCATGTCTGGGGTATGTACCGATTAAACCGTCGAGGTCGGTGGCCAGCACTACGCGCCCCTGGCTGCAATAAATTGTCTTGGGCCGAGGCTCAATTTTGGCAAGCGACCTGTAAGGACGCTCACTCATATGATCGGAGTGACCTGCACGCGCGGGCTTACTCATTTTGGGGTTTGGTGTTCATCCTCTTTTCTTCGCCCAAGCCAGGCCCGCGGCGGCTAGACCGATGGCGGACAACGTGACCACCGCCGCGCGGACCATGGATTTCTTCTGGTCGAGTTTTCGAGGGTCCACAAACTGCTTCTCCGGATACATGCCGTCCAGGGTTCCCGCGCCATCGTCGAGGCCCATTTTCAAGACTTCGGCAACGTGCAAAGCGTGGCGATTGGTTTCCTGGGCAATCTGTTCCTTGCAGCTGAACCCGTCCGCCATGATGATCGTCGACAGACCGGCCTTTCGAACCTCAGGCAGCAGTACACGTTCACCGCATGCCACTGAGACCTCATACTTATCTTTCTCATATCCGAACGAACCAGCCATCCCGCAGCAGCCTGAATCGAGCACGTCAGCGTCGAGGCCCATTTTGCGCATCAGCGTTTCTTCTTCTTTGAAGCGCATGATTGCCTTGTGGTGGCAGTGTCCTTGCACGATCGCTTTTCGCTGCATCTTCGGAGGCTGGTACCCGGGCAATTTGTTGTCCAGAAATTCGGACAAGGTAAACGTGTTCTGCTTCAGCCACGCGGCTTGCTTCGAGTCAGGAAACCAACTGTGCATCTCGTCGCGAAATACAGAACAGCAACTAGGCTCAAGCACGACCATTGGAGTTCCGGCTGCAATGTAGGGTTCAAGAGCTTTCAACTCGCGCTGCAGATAGGCGTTCGCCATGTCGAGAAAGCCATAGTCATACAGCGGACGCCCGCAGCAGTGGTGGCCTTCGAGAACCTCCACGTCACAACCCGCGTGCTCGAGTACCTCAACGGCGGCCCGCGCAGTTTCTGGCATGAAATAGTTGTTGAACGTGTCGGCCCACAGCAGAACCTTTTGCCCACTGCGAGTGTGGGGCTCACGTTTCCGGAACCATGATTGGAAAGTTTCCGCCGCAAATGCCGGGATCTCTCGCTTGAGGGGAACGCCACCCATCAACTTCGTGATTGTGGACAGCCCCGGAAGTTGCGTGAACAGATTTACGAAGCCCGGAGCGATGGAAGCCAGGCGCGCCCACTTGTCGACCCAGCCGAAGGCATAGGCGTATTTTGGACGAATGCGACCCTCCCAGTAATGGGCCAGGAACTCCGCCTTGTACGTCGCCACATCTACGTTGACCGGGCAGTCGCCCTTGCATCCTTTGCAGGAGAGACAAAGGTCCAACGCCTCCTTGATGGTTTCGTCGCGCCATCCATTGGTAATGACGCCGCCATGCATCATCTCGAACAGCAGATGAGTGCGGCCGCGGGTCGAGTGCATTTCCTCGCCCGTGACCATGTAACTGGGGCACATGGTGTCCTGCTCGCCTTTGCCGTCATGGCGCCGGCATTTCCCTATTCCCACGCAACGCAATGCCGCCCGCGAAAACTGACCCTCATCATCGGGATACTTGAAATAAGTCTCGGGATTCCAGGGATGATATTCGGCGCCCAGGCGCAAGTTCTCATCGATGCGATACGGATCCACAACTTTCCCCGGATTCATTTTCCAATCCGGATCCCAGATCGATTTGAATTCACGGAATGCCTCAATCAACTCGTTGCCGAACATCTTGTAGAGGAATTCAGCCCGAGCCTGCCCATCGCCGTGCTCGCCAGAGAGGGAGCCATCGTAGCGAGTCACGAGATCGGTGGCCTCTTCCATGAACGAGCGCCACTTACGGATCCCGGCCTCGCTGAAGAGGTCGAAGTCGACGCGGCAATGAATGCATCCCTGCCCAAAGTGCCCGTAGAGCGCCGGGTTGTATTCATACTTGTCATATAGCTTGCGCAGGTCGCGCAGATAATTCCCGACTTTATCCGGGGCGACGGCCGAGTCTTCCCATCCTGGCCAGGAGAGCGGCTCGCCAGGCACAAACGCGGTGGCGCCCAAGCCAGACTCTCGCACTTCCCAGATTCTCTGCTGATCCGCCTCGTCCGTGTAGAGCTTCATGCTGGGGTGTCCGGCGGCTTGCAATGCTTTCATTGCCTCTCGCGCGCGCTCTTCGGCCTCTTCTTTAGTGCCCGCACCGAACTCGGCAACCAGCCAGCCTTTGCCCTCCGGCAGTTCAGACAGATCCTCCATCTGGCGCATCTTCTTTCTCTTGACGTAGTCGATCAGCCGTTCATCGAGGCCTTCCAGGGCAATCGGACCATACTTCACCACTTCAGGAACGTGATCGCCTGACTCGTACACGCTGGGATAGCCGAGCACCAGCAACACTCGCTTGGGGTAGCTGAACATCAGGCGCACTTTAGCTTCGAGAATCGTCACGAGAGTGCTCTCGCTACCCACCAGCGCCCGGGCGATATTGAAACGTCCGTCCTCACCGGGAATCAACTGATCCAGGTTGTAGCCCGAAATTCGCCGCGGGATGCGCGGGTATTTCTCCGCTACCAGCTTGGAGTATTTGCTGCGCAGATTTTTCAATCGCGAATAAATCTCTCCCGTTCGGCCACCACGCCGAATCTCGTCATCAAACTTTTTGTCATCCATCCAGCCCACGGTCATTTGGGTGCCGTCGTAGAGCAACACATCCATCTCGTAGACGTTGTTCGCTGCGGTGCCTGCCATTTGCGCATGCGCGCCACATGAGTTGTTTCCGAGCATCCCGCCGAAGGTGCAATGATTGTGGGTCGCGGGATCGGGGCCCCAGGTCAGGGTGTGCGGCTTTGCCGCGTTGCGCAGCGTGTCGCAAATTGTTCCCGGCAGCACGCGAGCGTACTTCTGGGCCGGATTGAGTTCGAGAATGTGGTGCATGTACTTGGTCCAGTCGATCACGACAGCGACGTTGCAACACTGCCCGGCAAGGCTGGTGCCGCCTCCACGGGACAGCACCGGCGCACCAAACTTGCGCGATGCCGCCACGGTCTGTACGACATCCTCTCGGGATTTGGGGATGACCACGCCGATCGGAACCTGGCGGTAATTGGACGCGTCGGCGGCGTAAAGCGCCTTACTGCCCGCGTCGAATCGAACCTCTCCTTCAACGTTCTTTTGCAGTTCCTTCTCCAGCGCCGGTACGTCGATTTCTCGCGCTTGTGTTCGCCAGGAGCGGTGCAATTCTTCCGTGGAGACGAGCGGAATTCGGCTCGCAGACATCATTTCCTCCCCTATGCAGCAAAGCGCTGCACATCAGCTTGCTTCAGTTCAATTCCCATACCCGGCCGTGACAGGTCGGGCCGTAACTCGCCATTGATCGGCTGCAATACGCCGTCAAAAAAGATGTTTTCAATACGAACGTGGTCGTGGAAATATTCGAGATTGCGCACGCGGGGAGCGGCACAACCGACGTGAGCGTGTATGGCCGGGGCAGTGTGGGCGGAAAGAGGCAAACCATACGCGTCACAAACACTGGCCGCTCGCAGAAATCCGGTAATGCCGCCGCAGCGGGTTGCATCGGCCTGCAGCACATCAACGGCTTGCGCATCCAGCATGCGACGGAAGTAGAACGTCTCGTAACCGTACTCGCCCGCCGCTATCTCCATCCCCGCGGGGCCACGATCCCTCATGAATCGCAAGCCGGGCAGATCATCGGAAGAGACTGGTTCTTCAAACCAGGTCACACCGAACTCGGAAAACTTCTCCGACTGCGCTAATGCCTGCTTTCGGCTATAGGCCCCGTTGGCATCTACGAAGAGTTCTGCTTCAGGGCCGATTCCCCCCCGAGCCACCCGCACTCGGTGAATATCGGCTTGCGCATTCCGTCCGATTTTCATCTTCACGCGCGGGATCCCTTGCTCCACCCAGCCGGACAGTTGCTTCTCGAGTTGCGAATCGGAGTACGAGGTGAATCCGCCGCTGCCGTAAATCGGCACCGCTTGCCGCGCCGCTCCCAGCAACGTGACCAGGGGCAAATGGAGCAAGCGCGCCTTCAAGTCCCAGAGTGCCGTATCCACCGCCGAAATGGCCATGGACGCGATTCCAGGCCTGCCGAGGTTTCTCGTACGTCGCACCATCGCGTCCCAGCAGGCCGGAATCGCCGTCCCATCGCGTCCTTCGACGACTCTGGCGAGGGTGTCGTGAATCAACTGGCCCGTTGCTGAAT
>JAICJP010000092.1 GCA_025928375.1 Candidatus Sulfotelmatobacter sp. | reverse complement strand
GTCACCGAAGCCACCTCCAATAACACGTCATTCACGGTAGGTGGACTATCGCTGCCCACTACGATTGCGGCGGGCCAGAGCGTCCCGTTTTCGGTCACCTTCAGCCCTCAGGTCGCGGGCAGCGCGAGCGCTACGCTCACCTTCGCGAGCGATGCGGCGCCCTCTACAACTATTCAAGCCTTGAGTGGAACCGGCGCAGCGGCGTCGACGCATTCAGTGAACCTCTCCTGGACGGGAAGCAGTTCGCCAAGCATTTCTGGATACAACGTCTATCGCGCGGCCTACTCCGGAAGCTGCGGTTCGTTCAACAGGATCAACGCAGTCGTGAACACCGGCACACTGTACACCGATGCTGCGGTAGCCAATGGCGGCTCCTATTGTTACGCAGCCACCACCCTCGACAGCAGCAATCAAGAGAGCGGCTACTCCAACATTGTGTCCAATGTACAAGTCCCCGTACAGTAAGTATCGTTGATTACGCTTCGGGTTCAGATTGCCTCGTAGACTCTGCACATTTCGCTACAGCCGTGGGTGGCATCACTCTTGGCCCGAATGGTGGTGCTGAATGTTTTCCTCTCGCGCCCGGTAAGCATAGAAAACTGCCAGCAAAGGCGCGGCCACCAGCACTCCCCAGAATGGCCACAGCACTCCCAGCACGATTGGCGCCAGAACGGATGCCCAAACCGGCACCTTGGCGGTTCTTCTCATGATGTAAGGCTGCAGCACCAGTCCGTCGAGCGACGCAATGATGGCATACAGCAACAGCACCCCCAGAGGATGCTCCCAGTCCATCCACCGGATAGCTGCAGCCAAAGCGGGTCCCATCAATCCGAGAATCGGCCCCAAGTGTGGCACGATCTGGAGTACTGCTGCGATGACCGCCCACATCGGAGCCAGCGGCACGTGCAGAATGTAGAGTCCGGCCAGCCACAGTATTCCGACAGCCAAAGAGTCTTGGAGCTGGGCAACGGCCCAGTTTTTGAGCGCGCCGCCTGTGGTTCGTAAGTGATCTTCGAAGTCCATTCCCGCTCCTGCCCAAATCGTTTGATGCAGACGCGCAATGATTGAATCGCGTTTGCATCCGGGGACAAAGCTCTTGACAAGGGCGGCATTCGGTGTTTTTCTTGGAACCATTTAGAATGCATTCGAAAGCACCCGAAAGACGAGATCGCAACGATACGAAAACCAGCGACGCGCTGGCTTTAATCTAGGCCGAGGAAGGGTCAGAGGACTGGAGATGAGACGAAGAGAATTTCTAAAAACTGGCGTTGCGGCGGCCGCTGCTGCCGCTCCTTTCGCCAGCCGCAGAGCAAACGCCTTTGTGCCCGCCCACAACTGGAGCAATTACAACTTCGGTTCTGGCCCGACCGTAACCGATCGCCTGAATCAAGGCCCCTTTCCACAGTACCCGCCCGACGCCGTGATTCCCACCGACGACGTGGTCATGACCACCACGCCCTCGGAAGAGGCCGTTCCGAACTATGGAAAGGGTCTCGTCACGTACATTACGGCGGACATGGGAACCGAGGAGATCAAGGCGGACAACGTCTCAAAGGGCATCGAAGACCTGGTTCGCGTCCCCCTGGGAGAAAAGCTTTATATCCGCCCGACTTGGCGCGAGATTCAGCCGCAGCCCGGACGTTTGCAGCTCCCCGATTATCTGAAACTAGTTTTTGATCTGGCCAAGAAGACCGGCAAAGCCGTCGGCCTGCGAGTTCAGATGAGTGCCCCGGATTACTGGCACGCTCCAGCTCTCCCGCAGTTCGTGCTCGATAAGGTCCCGACCGTGGATCTGGTGATGGACCCGCATGAGCCCCCTGCGGAAGGCGCGCGGTTCCTCAAAAATCCCTATTCCAAATATCAGCCACGTTTTGATCATCCTTTTTTCCAGAACGCATTCCGCGACCTGGTGGAGCAACTCGCCTCGGAGTTCGATGGAAATCCGTCCGTCGAGTTCATCGACACGTTCATGTATGGATTTTGGGGCGAAGGACACACCTGGCCCTTTGCCAACACTCCTTTCCCCGATTATCAGACGGCGGAGCGGACATGGATCCAGATGTGGGACATCCAGCAACAGAGCTTCAAAAAGACGCCTTTGCTCACAAATACGCAACCCGACTACAGCCGCGTGGGCAATTCAGAGATGCTGGACCGCACGGTCCGCAGCCACAATTGGATTCGAAGCGACACCATCTTCATCGAGAACGAGCAGATTGAAGCTCTCAGTAACCGGCCGCCCTGGACCGCGGCTCTGCTCGAGCAAGGTCTGCCCGGCCAGCCCCCAGACAAGCTCACTTCCCACGAGGGGATCTCTCCTGCGGATGACATGATTTCGCATGTGATGGATGTGGGCGCGAGCTACTGGTCACTGTGGAATTTTCATGAAATCAGCGCCAACAACCTGCAGAGCTACTATCAGGCTTCTCCGAAGTGGTTCGACCAGATTCAGCGGCGCATCGGTTATCGCGTGCGCCCATCCTTCATCTGGAGCTATGAACAGAATGGCTACCAAGGGTTAATCCTCGGGCTTGCCAATGACGGTATCGCAGGCGTTCCCGGGGTTTTGCGTGTGACGGTCCAGAGCGAGGACGGAAAACAACTCAAGAGCGGCTGCCTCGACCCTGGATATCCTCTGCCCGGAAAAATTCGCCAGGCGCAATTCGTCCTGCCGCAAGGGACCAAATGGCAAGGCTTGCGCCTCAAAGCTGAGATTGAAGTAAAAAGCGTACGCTATCCGGTGCGATGGGCTTGCCACCAAAAATTGAATGATGATGGCACCCTGACTCTGCGTGCAAATGGCCGCCACGCCATATAGTGGCGGTTCAACTGGAAAAAGCGACAGAGGCAGTTCTGCGCGAAGCAACGTGTCCGGCTCCCTGGACGTTCCCAGCAGGCAAGAACGGCCACGATTCTGTACCATTCTCTGAAATAACGGCAGCGCCCCGAAGCGCGAAAAGGAGTGTAGTGTCCGACGAGAAAAAGCACGATCAAGCGCTGGGCCTTCATCAACCAATTTGCCGCCGTGACTTCCTGAATTCAACTCTGTTGGCCACGGGAGCGGCGTTGCTGGCCCCGCTCACCCCGCAGCAACTGCTGGCCTTCCCCGCCATGACGCACGAAGACTGGACCGGTTACGGCGGCATCGGAGATTACGCCAATTCCAATGGCAACACGCTGGAAGTCATGAGTGCGGGCCATCAGGTTCGCGATCACGCTTTTGATTCACTGCCCTCCGAGGCCATCGATACGGGCGAGGTATTCGATTCCGTCGTCGTAGGCGGAGGTGTCAGCGGCCTTTCTGCGGCGGTGTTTTTCCAAAACTACGCTGGCCCGAAGTTCACCTGTCTGGTCCTCGACAATCATCCTGTATTCGGAGGCGAGGCCAAGCGAAACGAGTTCATGGTCGATGGCCAGCGCATCATGGGCCCGCAGGGCGCAGACCATTTCCAGGTGCCGCTAGCCCACAGCTTTATGGCAAGGTTCTTTGAGGCCATTGGCCTGAACTGGCGTGAGTTTGAGTATCAGAAGTGGAATGGCTCTTCTCCTGAAATTCCTCTGGGAAACAGTTTCGAAGATCAAAGAGGTCCCGTCGGGTTTTACTTCGGAGCCAAATTCGGGCAGAACCCAGGCATGTGGCTGATCGATCCATGGAAGAAAAAGCTGCAAGGCGCACCCATCTCGGAGAAGATGCGCGCTGAACTGCTCAAGTACAACCAGCAACAGAAGCCCGGGTTACCCTTTGCCTATCCCGGCGATGAGAAATCGCGGCAGCTCGATCGGGTCACCATAGAACGCTACATGATGGATACGTACGGCCTGAGTCGGGAAACCATTCAAACCTTCATGGCCGAGGAAGGCGGCGGCTTCGGCGCCGGGCCCGACGTGGTTTCCGCCTATTGCATCTACGCCTTCGATGTCGATCGCTCCATCGAGCAACCTTCACTCTCGTTCCCCGGAGGAAATGACGGAATCGCTCGCCACATGGCGAAGCGGCTCATTCCCGATTCGATTTCCGGCCCCGACTCGCTCGAGGGTGTCTGCCGGAGCAACATAAATTTCCAGGCCCTCGACCGGCCCGGTCAGCCCACAAGAATTCGACTGGCGAGCACCGCAGTATGGGTGCAGCATGAGGGCGATCCATCCAAGTCGAACTTCGTTACCATCGCTTACACCCGCGGCGGAAAACTCTACCGTCTTAAGGCTCGTTCTGTCGTGATGGCGGGAGGCTGCTGGACGACAAAGAGAGTCCTTCGCGACCTGCCTGATACTCATCGCCAGGCCTACGATCGGTTCTACCGTTCGCCTTGCATGATGGCCAATGTAGCTCTGCGGAATTGGCGGTTTCTGTATAAGTTGGGCATTTCGGGATGCCAGTGGTTTGAAGGATTGGGCAACTTCACCGCGGTCCGCAAGGTGCCCACGTTCTCCACCGATACCAAGACGATCGGCCCCGATTCTCCCGTCGTGCTCACGCTGAAAGTTCTTTTCCCGCATTACGGCTTGCCGCTTCAGGAGCAGGGCGACCTGGGGCGCGCTCAGCTCTTGTCCACCTCATTTCGCGACTACGAGCGACAGATCCGCACCCAACTGACCGACATGTTTTCCGCTTCCGGCTTCGATGCCTCCCGCGACATCGCCGGCATCGTCCTGAACCGTTGGGGTCATGCCTACGTAAGTCCGCAGCCAGGATTTTTCTTCGGCTCCGACGGCAATCCCCCGCCGCGCGCTATTTTGCAAGCCGCACCCTTCGGACGTATCGCCTTCGCGAATACGGACTTGTCCGGCACGCCGGATCATCGAACCGCCATCGCAGAAGCGCACCGCGCGGTTAGCCAATTGCTCGATCAGGTGTTGGTGCAATAGGCGAATGGTGGTCTGTCGCCGGCCGTGCAATCACCAAATCGTGTTAACAGCAATTCAGCCCTCCCGATCGCGCATGCGAACTTCCCCAGACCGACTCTGGTCGCCAACAGCTTTCCCAGCAGCCGGGGCAGTTGAAGTGAATATGGCTTCCGGTTTTCGTGTATCTCTCTTCGGCGGAGCTTGGGCGGGCTTCATGCAGCGACATCTCGCACGGGAGCCGGCGTGGTTGCGCTCGGCGCAGCTTTCTCCTCGTGGTAGTCCATCTCGGTGTTGACCGCCCAGATGTTGGATTTGTCCGTGCGTCCCTCGAGGATGTTGTCAACCGCAGTCATTGCCGTGAGCATCGAGTGATCCTGGTTGTTGTACTTGTGCATACCGTTCCGACCGACCAGGAAGAGGTTAGGAAATGCATCCAGGTACGAGCGCACTTCCTCGAAACGGTTATATACCCCAAAGTACGCCGGGTAAGTTTTGGGCATGCGGATCACCTTGAAGTCGATCACGTCCTGACTCTCGATGATCCCGATTCGTTCGAGTTCACGGGCCCCCAGAGCGGCCATTTCACTGTCTGGCAGACTCCACATCGAGTCCGTCTCGTAACAAAAATACTCGACCCCGATCCACACGGTATCCGGGTCCTTGACCATATAAGGACTCCAGTTGTTGAAGATTTGCAGTCGGCCGGCGAGCACTTCCGGTTCCTGGATGTATATCCAGTTGTCCTGAATTCTGCCGGTTGGGTTCTCCCGGTCCTTTACGCTGAGTTTCTTAACCAGGAGCCCGACTGTAATGAAATCGCGGTATTGCAAATTGCTGCTTACCTCGCTGACATTCGCAGGGACAGAGGCCTGCAGGTCGCTGACTAGTTCCTTGATGGGCATCGTGGAGAAAAAATAATTGCCTGTAACCTGGCGTTCGAGCCTGTCGGGCCCGCGGACGCTCACCGCCGTAATTCTCCCGTTCTCAGTGTGAATCGAAGTGACCTCCTGCTGGGTCCGAATTTCTCCCCCGAGCGCCTTCACTTTTTCGGCGACCACCTCCCACAATTGTCCGGGGCCTAGTTTCGGATACAGGAACTGCTCGATCAGCGATGTCTCAATATCCTTTTGCCGCAGATCCGAGGAACGCTTCCCCAGTTTCTTGGCCAGGTGCAGCAGGGTATTCTTGATCGAGAGCCCTTTAATACGCTGCGCGCCCCATTCCGCGCTGATTTGTTCGCAGGGGACTCCCCACACCTTTTCGGTGTACGACTTGAAAAACGTGAGATAAAGCTCTTTGCCAAAACGGCTGATGAAGAACTGCTCCAGATTCTCCACACGTTTGGGAGGAAACAAAAGCGTCTTCAAGTAACTGAAGCCAATGCGCAGGACTCGCTTCACTCCCAGGTTGCGCAGAGTTTCGGAGGTCAACTGAATGGGATACGCAAAGAATTTGCGCAGGAAATAAATCCGGGACTTGCGTTGCCGCACCAACATGCACGGCTGACCGTCGGCGCTCGGCACAGTACCCGAAACCAGCCTATCCTTGCGCTGGTACGAAATCCTGTGTGGCTTCAACGCCTTTCCTTCCAGAGGCAGATGTTCCAGCCACCAGTTCATCACGCGATCGCTTTTGGAGAAGAAGCGATGTCCACCGATATCGATGCGGTTGCCGTTGTGCTCGACAGTTCGCGAGAGTCCCCCCATGTACTCGCTTTTCTCCAGCACGATGGGAACGATCTTGGATCGGGTCAACAGTTCGTAGGCGGCAGTTAGACCGGCCGGGCCAGCGCCGATGATGACCGCTTTTTCGCTACTTTTCGATTTCATGGATCTCCGGAGGTGAGGCTTCAGATAAAGTGACGCGTGCTTGGGTGCGACATCCGAACGGGCAATTCGTGTTCTGATCATACAACGAGATGGCGGTGTTGGATCGGGTGAGCCGTTCCCCGTGCAGTTGATCTAGCCGGTAATCCTCAAGTTGGCTTTTGGATTCTGCCTGATCGGGGCAGGTTGCTTTGGCCCTGCTCGCATACGTGAGCTGTTGCTCACTCAGGATGGGGAACCCTGAGTGCCATTGGGCGGGTGGCGATACTGTTCTGGCAGGCCGCTTTCGATTGCGGCGCGAACCTCCTCCATCAGGCAATCGCGCGAGACGAAATCTTTGGGCTCGATGGGATCGTGAAAGATCACCGTCACCTTGCCCGGCTTGATGGCATAGCGGCCTTTAGGCATCACCTTATGCGTGCCGATAATGGTCATCGGGACCACAGGAACGCCGCACTCCATCGCCAGATAGAATGGGCCCTTCTTGAAAGGCATAAGCTTGCCATCGTAAGAGCGCTTGCCTTCCACGTAGATGGTCATCGGCAGTCCCTTCTCGATCACTGCCTTGG
This sequence comes from Candidatus Sulfotelmatobacter sp., assembly GCA_025928375.1. Lineage (GTDB taxonomy): Bacteria > Acidobacteriota > Terriglobia > Terriglobales > Acidobacteriaceae > Sulfotelmatobacter. The sequence continues at coordinate 6,703 of JAICJP010000092.1, read as the reverse complement.
CCGCGTTCACCGCCTGGATGCCTGCATCGCGGTTGCCGCGATCGACCGGAACCAGCGACCCCATCCGCATGGCCCGGCCGAGGATCGGGACTTTGAAGAGTTCCTGCTTGACCATGATCGAGGTCTGGCGCGGGATTAGCGGGATCTGAATGGGCGGATCGAGATTGGAGACGTGATTGGTCATGAACAGATAGCTTTTCGAATGGTCGAAGCGCTCCAGGCCGATGGCTTCGATGCGCACGCCGGCCAGCCAGATTCCCGCGCGGCATCCCCACATGAAAAGCCCGTACAAGATGCGGACGTTCCCGGTGAGCAACGTCGCCGGAAATCCGATGATGGCCGCGATGGGCGCAGCCAAAATCCAGAATGCCAGCAACAGGGTGGTGCGAATCATTGGGTAGCGGCTCCGCTGGCCGTCTGCGATTCGCCTTTGAGCCAGGCGGCGCGGCGGGCCTGTTGCTCCGGCGTGATCTGATCCAGATCTCTCAACTGATAGGAACCTTGCTGGCGAGATCCCATCTTCCATTTCAACTCACGCTCCCTGGCCCGGCCCGAGCGGACTTTCAGCCCCACGGTTTGGCCGGGAGCGACACGCGAAAGCTGCTGATAGAAATCTTCAGCCACGGCCTTGCCTTCAAATTCCAGAATGACATCGCCCAGTCGGAGGCCTTGTTGCTCCGCATCGCTGCCCGGGGTGAGGGCGTCCACCGCGAGCGGGCCGTCGAAGTTACGCGAAGCGCTGAAGCCCGGGTCGGGCAAAATGACGTTCACCGCTTCAACGCGCAGGCCGACGGGGCGAAAGAAATCGTTCCACGGAATCTCTTCAATGCCAGCTACGTATTTTTGAAAGAAGCTCGCGAGGTCGGCGTGGCTTACGGCTTCGGCAGCGTCGCGCACTCCGCGGGAGTCGTCGAAGAACTCGCCTTTCTGAGCGTAATTCCGGTTCATCCATTGCAGGACGTCGCGGAGCGAGGCCTGCCCATGACTCTGCTCGCGCACCGTGAGATCGAGCAGCACGCCGAGCAACTCCCCTTTGTTGTAGTACGAGACGCTGCGTTCGGAGCGGCGGTAGTAATTGAAGCCTTCGAGCCACGCGTTGAGGCTGGAGTCTTCGGCGGATTGTGTCAGGTGCGCAGGACGGCTCTCCAGTTCGGTAATTTCCTGGGCTACGTTGGCGAGAACCTCCTTTTCGCCGATCAAGCCTGCCCGAAATTGGATCACGTTTTCCACGGTGCTCGTCACCCCTTCGCTGAACCACAGGGCGCGCGTGTAGTTTTCTTTCGTGTAGTCGATGGGCTCCAGGCTTCGCGGGCGAATCCTCTTGACGTTCCACAAATGAAAGAATTCATGCGCGCTGACAGAGTTCAGAGGATAAAGGCTGTGCTGGATGCTCCCGGCGTTGAGATCAATCGCCGTCGCATAGGCGTGCTCCATGCCTCCGCCCGCGGGACCTCGAGGGAAGTGGTAGATGAAGGTGTATTCAGCGAACGGACGATCATTCATCCACTTCATGGCGGCGGCGACGATCTTGTGCAGAGAATCTTTGATCTGGCCAGCATTGTAGTCGGCTGCATCGGCGTCGATCACTACGCGGAAATGGGCGCCGGATTCGTCAAAATCGGTCTCGCGAAAGGTGCCGATTTCTACCGGCGAGTCCACCAGGCGGTCGTAATTTTCGGCAACGTAGGCGTCGTCTGCAGATTTCAGCGGGATGGCGATGTGCCAAGCACTGGGCACATGGCTGAAATGCAGAGTGAGCCGCGCATTGCGAGCGTCCACGGGATACATGAGGACCTGGGCAAGATTCAGGAAGGCATGATGCGAGTTAATTTGCGCTCCGAATGGGCCGGGAGAGTCGAGATAAATATCATATTCGACTACTGCGCCGTCGGCGGCACCGTCAATTTGCCAGCGGCTTTTGTCGAGTTCGCGAATGGTGAGTGCTTTGCCGGAGCGGTCCCGCGCTCGAATCCAGTTCACGTATTGCGAGAAATCGCGAATCTGATACAAGGCGTTCCACACCGGCAACTGCAGCTCGCGAGCGGGATGGCCTGCGGGCAGAAGGATCTGCACGTGAGCGAGGTGCTGTTCGGGGTTCGCAAGAGAGATCGTGTAAGTCACCCCGGGCGGAGAATCCGCGGCGGGATCAACCGCGGCGGGAAGCGGGACGCCAAGCGTCCTGAAAGAGGCCAGCGCGACGAGAAGGACACAGGCGCGCCCTAGGTTCATTGCGTCTCCGCCAACTGCTTCAGGCGCGCGGGAAGTTTCTCGTAAATACCGCCGAAACCTCCGTTGGAAAGGATCGCGACCACGTCGCCGCTGCGGAGTTCGGGGGCTACAGTCTGCACGATGGCATCGGCATCGGCCAGAAGGCGTGCGGGACGGCCGTTTTGCTGGATCTCCGAGGCCAGCGCAGGCAGTTCCAGTCGCTCATTTTCGGGAACGGCTTCCGAGCGGAAGACATTCGCCACCACGATTTGATCGGCTTGCGCCAGGCTGCGGGCCAGATCGCTTTGCAGAACCCGGCGCCGCAGCGTGTTGGATCGCGGTTCCAGAATGGCCCACAGGCGCGAGCCGGGGTAGCGTGCCCGCAAAGCTTTCAGCGTTCCCGCGATGGCGGTGGGATGGTGGGCGAAGTCGTCAATGATGGTGATGCCGTGGACCTGCGCTTTCACTTCCAGGCGGCGCTTCACGCTCTTGAAACTTTTCAGCGCAGCGGCGATTTTGTCGGTCGCAATGCCGCAGGAACTTGCCAGGGCCGCGGCTGCGGTCGCGTTCCAGACGTTGTACTCTCCGGCCAGCCCGAATTCGAACTCTGCCCAACGGTCGCCATTGTGTTCGACCGTCCAAGTCGTGCGGCCGGGATCTAAACGAAGATTCGTTACTTTCCAATTCGCCGCCGCACCGGCCCCGTAGCGCTCTACCGGGCAGAACGCTTTGGCGAGGCAGCGCTCCAGGCTGGGACTATCTGTGTGCTCACCCTCGACGCCATCGAAGGCGATGATCCGTCCCCGCCGCGGAATCAGATTGACCAGGCGCCGGAACGCGGTTTCGACTGCGTCAAGATCTTTGTAGATGTCGGCGTGGTCGAATTCCACCGAACTCAGGATGATCGCATCGGGAAAGTAGTGCAGGAATTTCGGGCCTTTGTCGAAGAACGCAGTGTCGTACTCGTCCCCTTCGAGGATGAAGTACTTCCCTGTTCCCAGGCGAAAGCTGGAGCCGAAGTTCTCCGCGATGCCGCCGATCAGGAACGAGGGGTCGCGTCCGGCGGAGTGAAATATCCATGCGAGCATCGACGTAGTCGTGGTTTTGCCATGCGTTCCCGCAACGACCAGCACTTCTTTGCCTTTGAGGAATTCGTCATGCAGCAACTGCGGAAGCGAGCAGAAAGGGATTCTCTGGTCGAGCACGTATTCCAGTTCCACGTTGCCGCGGGATATCGCATTCCCGATCACGACCAGCTCGGGCCTGGGCTCAAGATTCTTGGCATCGAAGGGCTGCGCTACAGGGATCCCAAGATCGCTCAGGAAATCGGACATGGGCGGATATGCAGCGGCATCAGATCCCGTGACCTGAAAGCCTCTCTGCTTCAGCATTCCCGCCAGCGAAGCCATGGCTGTGCCGCAGATGCCGATCAGGTGGATGTGCTTGTTTTCGGCCATAGATTAAATAGAAAAGGACGCGGAGAACACCGGAAAAAACCTCAAAAACTTACGGCGGACTCCAGGATTCTTAAGCTTACCTCTCCCTTTTCGGCTATCAGCTTCGCTCTGATGCCCAACGGTAGCGTGATGTTGTTGGAACTCACGTGACCGGATTTCACGCCATAGATCACGGGCATTCCAAGTTCGCCGACAATCCGCATGATCACTTCCTGCAACGTGTAGTCCTGATAAGCGGCTTGCATACAGTCGATCATCTCGCCGAAGATGAGGCCCCGGACCTTGTCCAATTTGCCGGCAAGTTTCAGTTGCATCAGCATGCGATCGATCTGGTACGGTTTGGCGCCTATATCTTCCATAAACAGGATGGTGTCATCCGTTTTGATTTCGTAAGCGGTTCCGAGTGAGGCAACAAGTATCGACAAGCAGCCCCCGTACAGGCGCCCCTCGGTTTCGCCTCCCGCCAATGTCGTGACGCTGTCGTTGACGGGGATATCCCAGGGCGCGGTTTGCGTCAGGGCAGCAATCCAGGATTCGAGATTCACTCCGTCAGCATGCACCCAGTCCTTCGCAGCCATGGGCCCATGAAACGTGACCAGCCCGGAATCGACCAACTGAGTGAGGAGGCAAGAGACATCGCTGTAGCCGATGAAGATCTTCGGATGGCTCGCAATCTTCTTCCAGTCGAGATCTTGCAGCACATAGTTCGCGCCGTACCCGCCGCGCGCGCACAGAATGGCGCGGACTTCCTCGCGCTCGAACATCTCTTCTAACTCGCGCAGCCGCCGCCCCGGCCTTCCGGCGAAATAAAGATCACGATCCAGGATGGAATCGAGGTAGAAGGTCTTATATCCAGCCGCGCGGAGCGCGGCGCATCCGGCTTCAAGATCGGCTTGCTTCACATTGCTGGCAGGCGCGACGATGCCGATGGTATCTCCGGGGCGGAGCGCTGGAGGTTTCACGAGTTGGCGTCCGGCAGTGGGCATGAGTTGCCTCAGGATCAGGGAAGAAAGAATTCTCCGCGGCAGATCAGGCGGGCGGGTCCGCGCAGATAAATCTGCTCTCCCTCCCTCCGCACAGTTTGCGTGCCGCCGCGCGCGTGGACCTTTACCGGCGACTCGGCCCTGCCTGTGGAAATGGCCGCGACCGCCGATGCGCACGATCCCGTACCGGACGATTGGGTTTCACCAGCGCCGCGCTCGAAGAAACGGGCGCGCACATCGTGCTTCCCTTCGACTTTTACGTACTCCACGTTCACGCCGTGCTTGAACTGGGACGACCGTTGAACTTCCGCCGCTCGCTCCTGCCAGTCGCCGGGAAACTCATCCACGAAGATGACAAAGTGCGGATTGCCGGTAGAGAGCGGGATCCCGTGGATTTTTCCCTTACTGGTGTCCAGCGAGAATTCCGCCTCAACGCGGGCCGAGCCCATCGCCATTTCGAATTCGTAGTCGCCTTCCCCATGACTGGTCAGCATGCAGGTTTTGAGGCCAGCCCCGGTTTGCACTGTGATCTTCTCCGTCTGCTGTTCCGAGAACAGGTAGGCGGCAACGCAGCGCGTGCCATTGCCGGAGATTTCCGCGGCAGAGCCGTCGCCATTGATCAGATCGATTTCCACGTCGGCGGAAACATGAGGAAGCATCCATTCCACGCCGTCAGCGCCCACGCCCTGATGACGGTCGCACATGCTTTTCGTGACGCTGGCTCGTTCCGGGCGGGAGACGAGCCCGGCATCGATCAGCAGGAAATCGTTGCCGCAGGCACTGGCTTTGACGAAGGGAATGGTGCGGAATCCGGGTATCACTCGCGCTCCACCCTGCCTAGAGGAGTCACGCTGGCGAAGATCGACGACGCTTTCAGCTGGCGCAGCAATTCTTTTTGATCGCGACTGCGGCCTTCCACGTCGAACTGCAAGCGCACGTGTTGTGGAGTGCTGGCGGTGTTGACGTTCTGCATCAGGCGATGATGCGACTCCAGAATGCGATTGATTTCGTTGCTGACCGCTTCCACATCCGTGCCGGTGACTTCGTAACTGGAGGTAAGGAGTTTAAGGTTAAAGCTCTCCTCGATATGGCCGAGCAGAAAAAGGGCCACCAGGACCAATGCGGTCCCGAACATGGCGGTGAGGTAAAGCCCGCCGCCTGCGGCCATGCCAATGGATGCGACCACAAAGATCGTGGCCGCGGAGGTCAAGCCCGTGGTCAGGCCGCGGTTGTGAATAATCGAGCCCGCTCCAATGAAACCGATCCCAGGAATAATCTGAGCGGCGATTCTGGCGGCATCCGACGGAACACCGGCCAGACCTTCGGAAAGCAGCGTGAACATGGCTGCCCCGAAGCAAATGAACATATTGGTGCGGAGACCCGCGGCACGGTGCTTCCATTCCCGTTCGAGTCCGATTAATCCGCCCAGGATTGCCGCCATCAACAGGCGCACGATCGAGCTGCTGAGCAGGCCGCTGGCCAGCTCGCGCCGAATCACGTCGACGGAATAGTGCCAGTTCATAAACTCTCGCGCGCTCGAAATGTTTTCCGGATGCGCGAATTTTATCATCCGGCCCGGCCCCTGCCGCGTTTACCGCAGTGATTACCGTGCGGCGTAAAGCACAGCGCGAGGTTGCCCGGTGATGTGCAACTCGATCAATTCATGCAGATGCTTGTCATGGACCGCCTGCCAGACCGGATCTCCCTCGAAAGCCAGCACGTAATCGGCGTATTTGGCGGGATCGGCCAGCGCCCGCTCCCACAATCCTTGGGTGTCCACGGGCTGTTTCCAGACGCGGTGGTTGCCTTCGTTGATAGTGCGCTTCAGGGGAAAGGCGGCGCGTTCCAAAGCACCCACGTGGTCGCCCACGTACATCAGCAGCGTGGAATCGGCAGGGATCTTTTCGATCCATCTTGCAACTTCCATCTGCAGTTGATTGCGCGTCCGCATATTGACCTGCGCTTCCTTCAGGCAGATGGGCGTGGCCTGCCAAATGGATCCATAGCTAAGCGCAACCACCGCGAACATGATCAGAATGCTTGCCAGTCGCACCC
>JAICJP010000016.1 GCA_025928375.1 Candidatus Sulfotelmatobacter sp. | reverse complement strand
GGCATGCTGAAGGGCATCCAGTTCGCCCGCGTGCGCGACTGGCCATTCCTCGGCACCTGTGGCGGATTCCAGTACTCTTTCATCGAATTCGCCCGCAACGTCCTCAATATCGCTGACGCCGACAGCGCCGAAAACAATTCCGGGTCGAAGAACATCATTATCTATCCAGTTGCGTGCGCCGTTCCGGATGGTAAAGACAAGGTCCCAAAACTGTCCGGAGCCCTTCCCGAAATACGCCTTCGTCCCGGCTCGTACCTGCAATCGTTCTACGGAAAAGAGGTAGAGACGGTCACAGAAGCGTTTTTCTGCAATTTCGAAATCAATCCGGATTTCGAATGGACCACCATGGAAGCCGGATTCCCCGTCGTGGCTCGCGGACCGCAAGGCGAAATTCGCGCCATCGAATCTCCGATGCACCGCTTTTACGTGGCCACCCTGTTCCAGCCCCAACTCTCGTCCACAGAAAAAGATCCCCACCCCATCGTCCTCGCCTTCCTGCAGGCTGCCGCCGACTGGGGCAAGAAGAAACTCGACGACAGCGTGCTGGAATAGCCGGAACACTCTTCGCGGCCATCCGCGGAGTCACACGGAACAACTCTCCTGTGAACTCTGTCACCCTGTGACGAAGCTCCAAGCAGTTACTAAAGTCCCGGCACTCTCCGGCGCACCGTCCCATCCCCAACCGCATCTGGAGCGGCAACCCATGCCTCGATAGACTCTTCCGGGTCGGACGCTCTCCCCAACCGCGTCCGCAGGAGTCACAGGCTTCATGCACACCTTGCAGATGGTGAATTCTTTCCGCGTCCCTTGGGGCACGCTGATGAGTTACATCCCCGTAATTGCGACTATCGTGACCACGTTCTTCAGCATTGTTCTGGCCCGCGCCACGCTCCGGCAGGTGGAAGCTACCGACAAGGGCCTGGCCCTGGCGCGCGAGGAATTCGAGCGCGAATGGAATCCCGACCTGCACATAAAGCTGGAACGCGTCTCGTCGGAGGAAGCGCGCGTCATCGTCACCAACCTGGCCAAAACCTCCGTCCTGCTGCAACTCCTCCAATTGCGCAAGCTCTCGCACGCCATGCCCTTCGAGCGTTTCCGATTGAACGATCCTCTGGTCGGCGGGATGACGTGGTCGCAAGAGATGGGCAAGCGTATCCTCGCTTGCACCGGATACGAATTTGAAGGCCCTCTCGCCGCGTCCGTCACCTTCTACGCCGCCGGACGGATGTATCGCACCGACTGGTTCCGTGCGCAGATCGTGGTGCGCGAAGGACGCATCGTCAGCCTCGAGCCCAGCACCATGCCGAGTCGCCGCGTCCGCCAGGTCGAACGCAAAGGCCCGGAACGTCGCCGCGAATTCGTGCAGGACGTTGCCGGGATCGGCGAAGTAGAGGAGACCGGCGAGAACACGGAAGAGAAGGCCTCTGCAGCGGGTGCATGACGCGATTGCGTGTGGCGCGCCCTTCGCTTCAGAGCAGAGGGGAGCTATTGGTGATCTGGCGGTAACCGTTACTCACGTGTGGCGACGGGGATGGCGGCGCTAAAGTTCGGTCGCTGGCTGCCGATTCCACACTTCAGGAGACCGCAATGATCAACCCCATCAGCAGCGTTCATCCATCTGTTGTGCAAGAAGTGGCGCACGCGCCGGCGCAACCAAATCCTGACTCACACGCGCAAACGCCGGCCGTTCGGAAGAGCGGCGAGGTGTCGCAGGACCAGGTCACGTTGAAAAGTGCGGGACAGGTGGACCACGATCGCTAAATGTTCTCTTGTTGCATGTAGATACAACAACCCAAGCTGACGTGCGCTAATCGAGAATCTACAAAAAGTAGTCACAACCTTCGGGCGTACCCCACTCTTCCGCGACGAGTGCGGCAAGAGTGGGTCTCCCTTGACCGCCGTTTGCACCGATACTGCCGCGCAGCCGGGCCGTTCAATGACCGCTGTTCCGACATCGGTTCGTTCCGGCTGTGCTCTCAACGGTCTGTGGTCATCTGCCAACCATTCCTGCTTTGGGACCGTATCGGCTCGATTAACCTTCTTCCTGCGTGCGAGCCTGTCGCCCTTGCTATGATGCACTGTTCTCTTCCAATTCTTGAGGTCGCAAATTGCGACCTCAAAAGCAGTGGTGATCATGAACAAAACTGCAATCGTTCTCACTAAAAGAGTCGGATCGAAAATCCTGGTATTGCGGAATCACAAAGTCATTCTGGATACGGACCTCGCAGAGCTTTATGGCGTGCCGGTAAAGCGTTTGAACGAGCAGATCAAACGCAACCGCCAGCGCTTTCCACCTGACTTCCTGTTCACGCTAACCCGCGCCGAAGATCGAGACTTGAGGTCGCAAAATGCGACCTCAAGTTCAGCCCACGGCGGCAGGCGCTATCTGCCGCATGCCTTCACCGAACACGGCGCAATCATGGCTGCAACAGTTTTGAACTCGAGACGCGCGATCGAAATGAGTATTTTCGTCGTGCGCGCATTCGTGCAGATGCGGCAGGCTTTGGTTTTCAACCAGCACGTCGTTTCAAAGCTGTCGGAACTCGAAGAACGCCTGGACAGCCACGATGGTGAGATTCAGGATCTCGTAGAAGCCCTGCGCGAACTGATTGCTCCGCTGCCGGCTAACCACCGCCGCATTGGATTCGAGGCACCGGCAGCCGCTGAGCAACAACAATCAAGGCGAGCCAAAGCGCGAAAAGCCTAGCTGCGACAGAGTCTCTCTAGCACCTTCGTTGCCCTTCACTTTTCAGCGTAAAGATTCGGAAATTGCATTTTCAAATGCTCTACCTTGGGTGCGTCGTTGAAACGTATGTAGGGCTGATTGGGGTGCAGCGCGGCGTAGTTCTGGTGATAAGCTTCCGCGGGATAGAAAGCTTGGAGCGGCACAACCTGGGTCACGATCCTGCGCGAGAAAATCTTTCCGGCCTCGAGTTGCTGAATGTACGCCTCCGCAATGTGCTTCTGTTCGTCGCTGTTGTAGAAAATCGCAGAACGGTATTGCCTGCCTTCGTCGGGTCCCTGGCGGTTAAGTTGTGTGGGATCGTGCGCAACCGAAAAGAAGACACGCAAGAGTTCTCCGTAGGTGACCTGCGAAGCGTCGTAAACAATCTCCACGGATTCAGCGTGGCCGGTTTCTCCAGTGCTGACCCTCTCGTACTCGGCGGTCTTCGCAGACCCGCCGGAGTAGCCGGAGGTCGCGCTGATGACGCCTTTCACGTGCTGGAACACGGCCTGCACTCCCCAGAAGCATCCCCCGGAAAAGACGGCCGTTTGCTTGGCGGTCATGGACGCGCGCGGGGCATCCACAGCCGGGGCAGGAATCGCCACGGCTGGGTTGGCCTTAGCGTTGCAGCCGGTCGCGCCCAGAACAGACCCGAGTAGAGCCACGGCGGCCTTTGTGAATGCAGACATTTCGCCTCTCCTTCTCAAAATCAGAGTTACAACATTGGAGTTGCGGACGATGAAAAAGTTTCAGCACGCAAAGTCCGTGCTCTCCTCTGTGTTCCTTCGTGTCCCTATGTGGTGGTCAGTCCCAGCATTTCTCTTGCTTTTTCGCTTTATCTTCGCCAATAATGACGCATGGCGATCACACGCAGGCAGCACGAAGTGTATGACTTCATCTCCCGGTTCGTGACCGAGCACGGCTACTCACCGTCCTTTGAAGAGATCGGGCAAGGCCTCCAGTTGAACTCGCTGGCCACGGTTCACAAGCACATCTCGAATCTTGAAAAGAAGGGATTGCTCACTCGCGATTACAACCGGAGCCGCTCGATTGACCTTCTTCCCGCGAAGGGAAAATTGAAGCAGTCTATGTCCGTGAACACCGGCCTTGTGCTGCCGTTGATGGGGCGGATCGCGGCGGGTCAACCGATTGAGGCCGTCGAAAATCCGGAAACCATTTCACTGGCGGACTTCGTGCGCTCGAAAGAAGTGTTCGTGCTCGAAGTGCGCGGCGATTCCATGCAGGATGAGGCCATTCTCGATGGCGATTACGTTCTGGTGGAAAAAGCGCGGACTGCCCACAATGGTGACATTGTGGTTGCGCTGGTGGATTCCGCGGACGCGACCCTGAAGCGCTTTTATCGCGAAGGTGACAAAATTCGCCTGCAGCCTTCGAATGCGACCATGAAGCCAATCATCGTGCCGGCGGCTTCCGTCGATGTGCAGGGCAGAGTCATTGGCGTGCTGCGGAAGTACTAGCAGATCCCAAGTTGCGAGCAATAAAAAGCGCCCGGAATCTCCAGGCGCCGTACGCAGGCACTACTTGTCTTCAGCCGATATGCTTATTCAGAACTTGGCTGATCGCGTCCTTTGGCTTGTAGCCGACTAGCTGCTCGACCACCTGGCCACCTTTGAAGACCAGCAAAGTCGGGATGCCGGTGACTTTGTAGCGCATCGGGGTGGCTTGATTGGAGTCGACGTCCATCTTGCCAATTTTCACTTTGCCCTGGAACTCGCTCGCGAGCTCTTCGACGATAGGCGCGATAGCGCGGCAGGGGCCGCACCAGGTCGCCCAGAAGTCCACCAAAACCGGCTTATCCGATTTCAGTACGTCCTGATCAAAATTCGCGTCCGTCACTTCAACAATTCCGTTGCCTGCCATGCTTTCTCCTCGCTGTAAACGCCGCGCTGTCGGCCGACGCTGCATCGAGCTGGCGTTGCCGGGTGGGCGATCTATATGAGTGCATCCCTAGGGGGAGCCCAACTCATTATCGTACCACTGCGTTAGATGTCCGGGCAGCAGGGAAAGTCGCAAGCCCATGCGTTCGCCTCCTCTTCGCCAATCCATCAATGCAAGGATTTCAGGTAGGTAACTAATTGCCAGCGCTCCGGTTCGGGGAAGCGGCTCCAGGATGGCATTCCATTGCGAAGACTGCCATTGGTCAACATCCAGAAAAGTTGTCCTGGAGTTGCCTCTTTGACGCGCCTGGAGTGGAGATTCGGGCGATAGTGCCTGCCCTGCATTTTGCCTTCCGCATTATCACCATGGCAGGAGGCGCAATGTTCCGCATAGACCTTGGCCCCGGCCGCAGCAGCATCGGGGTCGTTGGCCAAAGGATTCAAACGGGCACGATCCTTTTCAGAGACTTTGCGCAACCAACTGCCGTCCCCCGCTCCCGCAAAGGCCATTCCCACCAGCAACAGGCAAGCCATGACTCCGCTGAGCTTCACGGTTGGCCTCGCAGCCGCGAGAAGAACTGGTCGATCTCATAGGACAACATAAAGCGGAATAGAAAACCATTGCTGTCGCGATTCAGACCAAAGGTTGGGGAAACCCGAATGGACGGGCCGTGTGGGACGTCCCATGCCAGTACGGGGGCGAGGTAATGGGAGGTCTCCGAAAGCCCAAAGCTGTGGCGTTCGCCTAGACCTCCGTATAGTTCTGCGCCCAGCGCGAAATTTTCACGACAGAAATTGCACGCATTCGGACTCGCCTTGAGAGCGAGCGGACGACTCGTTCCCAGAGCGTAGCCAAATTCCCATGAGAAGGGGCCGAGATTCTTCTCGGCGATGAAATTCTCCGAGACATTCCACCCTTTGAAATTGCTGGAGAGGATGAGCTTGAGTTCGGCCTCATGCTCTTTTTCGGTGCGGCTGTTGCGGGGAATTAAGTCCTCTCGGGTGTCGTGACCGACAACCTCGAGCAACGCCTTATCGGCTGCATTGAGGTCCTCGAATTCAAAGTAGAGGACCGGGTTGATCCAGTGTTCGCGAAGCAGCGGACGGATTCGATTTTCGACACGGAAGCCGGTAAAGACCGTGCTTTCGTGAATGGTGCTTTGCCCGTCAATGTAAAGTTCAGCGGTCCACCAGCCATTCACGCCATATTCGAATTCAAGAGCCGTGGCGACGAAGGGATTACCTCCCTTGGGAGCGCCGGTGACGCTCTTTACCGCGATCTCCAGATTTCCCGGTTCCTCCATTTGGTGCGAGTAGGTGACGAAGTAGCTCTCCTGAGCTTGTAGCAATGCAGGCCAGCTGCCGAGGCCGGCACAAAACGACAGCACGGAGATGCGGCACACCGCCCGGAAACGAAAACATCTCATATCTGGATATACGCCCCCTCGTCAGGATCAGAACTAGCGTGCCGGAATATCCAGAAATTTGTCCAACTTCTGCCAGAGGGCGGGTGAAAACAGGGATTGAACGGGAAGGCGGCACAACGGATCGGTATCTGGCGGAAGGCAAAAAAGCGCCCTCGACTTTTCAGTCCAGGACGCCTCGGCAGCCCTCCCCCAGAACTGCCAAACTACGATCTGGATAGTAGGGTCCCCCCCTACACGTGTAAACGTCACTTTGGTAACGGCATTGGCTGGGTAATCGGGGGATCGGGCGGCTACTGCTGCTTTTTCCAGGAGTGTCCGTTGTCAGATGTACTCCAGACCTCGCCCGTGGAGGTAGAAATCCTGCCGTACTGGGTATCCGGGAATTCCAAGGTCAGAATATCGCCGCTCAGCGTTGCAGATTGCGACGCCGGCGTGACTTGCACCCAGTGAGCGCCGGCATCTGAGGAATGATAAAGGGCTGCCGCCGTGCCGCCGGCCCAGACATCCGGCCCGTTGGCGGCTACGGCTCGGAAGACTGGAGCCGCGCTGACCGCCTTCTTGTCTTTGCGGGTCTTGCCGGCCTTGCTGGTAGCGATCGCCAGTTCCATGCTAGCTCCGCTGTCGGCGCTGGCCATCACATTTACATCCTGCCAAGTTTGTCCCTGATCTAGTGAGCGCTGCAGGCGGCCCGAGTTCACCGTCCAAGTGGGAGTTACTAGCCGCAGAGCTTGCAAAGTCCTTCCCTGTGTTTCCAACCCAGCGGGAGCGGCCTTGGCAGCTACTGCGGCCGGAGCGGATTTCGCCCGGCTGACCTCACCATCCGAGGCGCTGGGCAAGAGGGGCTGTGGCGTTGCCTTATTTGCGGCGACCACGGAATCAGTCGCTTGCGATTGCCCATCCAGCTGGGCAGACTGGGATTGAACCTCAACCATCTCACTGGCTCCGGAGCCCCCGGTTGCAGTCGGCGGTCGAAGCTCCTGCTTTGCTTCCGGGGCATTCTGCACCCGAGCGGGAATCTGAAAGGTATTGGCATTCTGCTGCTGAAATTGATTGCTTTGCCGGGGGCCGTGGGCCAGCGGGCCGTGGGCCAGAGATCCGTGGACAGCAGGAGCGCTAAAATCTTTGGCCAGCTCAGTTCGCTGCGGAGGCTCGCGCCGGTCCTTTTCGGGGGTCGCACTCACTGCCGCCGTAGGCTGGGATTGTTCCTCATTTGCGCTCCGTTCATCCCGGACAGCCGGTGCAGCCACGGATTGACCGCGTTGGATCGCAGCTGGCGGGGGTGAGTTTTTTGCCACCTTCAGCGAGTCGTCGCGGTGTCCATATTCAACGAAGCCAAACACCGAGAGTGCAACAATTCCGGCACTCACAAACGCCCAGCGGAGAGTAGGCCAGCTTACCCCCCTCCTGCGAGGAACGGGAAGTACAGCTTGCCCAGCTTCCATCGCGGGGAGCGTGAAAGCCAGAACTTCGCGGCATTCGGCGCAGTACGAGAGATGATCGAGCACAGCGGTACGCTCCGGCGGCAGCAAAGAGCTTTCTGCAAAGGCAGTAAGCACGTTCGCGTCCGGATGAGGCACGGAGGCGTTGTCTGCCTGCTGCAGTCGCTGGCGCACGATTTTTGGAATCTCGAACATCTCAGTCTCTATATCCAGACAACACTGGTCGCAACTACCCTTCGCCCTCCCGGACTCTGGCCTCCACCGTCTTCTTAGAGAACGAGTCAGGAGGCGAATCTTGCGCCAGACTCCGGCGAATATCGACCTTTAGGTCACGAACATCAACTTCAATCGCTTCTTCAGCTTGGCGGCGCGACATTCCCCGGCGGGCGAGGCCGGCAAGGATCTGTTTCCGCAAGGACTTGGCCAGCTTATCCAGCTTCCGGCTAATGGTAGATTCATGCACGCCCAGCATGCGGGCGATCTCGGCCAGAGTGCGCCCATCCAGATAATAAGCAGCGAGGACGGCGCGATCCTCCGGGGAAAGGTGGGCAAGAACCTCATCGGTCGCTTGCTCCACACGAGTGTCGGCGCTTACGGAGGGTTGGGCTTCCGGCGCTGCGAACTGCAGGCCTTCCTCGGATTCTTCTTCAAGACTGACCAGGCGTTTGGTACGGCGATAGCGGTTTACATATTCCTGCGCTAATACGGTCCGAAGCCAACCTTCCAGAGAGCCGCGTCCGGTATACGAGGCAAGCTTTGAAACCCGCTGGCCGTCGCGAGTACTGATGCCGTAGAGGTCGGCGTAAAGGGTATCGGCAAGATCGCGCGCCGCCGAATCCTCACGGGCAATGCGGAGCGCCGCCAGGTAGAGCTTTTCGCGGAAGCGAGTCAGGAAAATTTCCC
The DNA here is from genome assembly GCA_025928375.1 of Candidatus Sulfotelmatobacter sp. GTDB lineage: Bacteria > Acidobacteriota > Terriglobia > Terriglobales > Acidobacteriaceae > Sulfotelmatobacter. The sequence continues at coordinate 18,512 of JAICJP010000016.1, read as the reverse complement.
AGGCAGAGTTGTTGCCGGCGGCGCATGCTCGTGCCAAGGCGAGTTCGTCAACCCGGAGGGACAGAAAAAAAGTGCGGAGTTCACCGGCGCTTGCGGAAGCCGAATACTTACTGCCCACCTCCAGCAGGATTTCCGAGAAGGATTGGGCGCTGAGCCCGATCTGCTCGCAGGAAGCCTTCGCACGCAGCTCCGGCACCAGTTCGTCGACAACTGCCTGCAGGGCCGGGCTTGAAATATGCGAACTCATCGGCAATAAGGATTATGCAGTTTTTGGAGCGCGGTTCAATATCCGGGCTGAGGCCCACTGTCTTGGACGCGAACTTCGGCTCTCCGGTTCCCTGGCGAGACCTTAATTACTGCGCGGCGCGCGATTTCTTGCATTCCTCGCAAGGACAGACCTCTCGCAGGAACTTCCACGAGTAGATCCCCAGGTCATGGCCGTCGTTCCAGGAGAACTTGATGGCATATTTGCCGACGCCCTCGGCGGAAACCGGTTTAGCAGCAGGCTTAAAAATCACCAACTGGCCAGGAGGACTGCCCGCAGGGTCGCCGGGACGACGTCCAGCTTTCCCTCGCTCCTCTTCGCACATGGCGCAAGGGCAGGCATCGCGCAGGTAGACGAAACTGTAATGCGAAACGTGACCATCGTTCCATTCAATGTCCACGCCAGTACCGGATGTGAGGTTTACCTTGACAGACTTGGGATCGGTCGCGGCGGTGGGCAGATGAAGCGGGGACTGCATATATTCAGTATCGCATAGCGAATCTAAGCAGGCCTGAGCTCACCTGCTCCGGCCGCAAGGCCGTTTGACCCTGCTTTCAGGCATGACTAGAATTCGTGTCGCCGCACGTGGGGGATTCCGATGAAGAAAATCGCATGTTTGTTCCTGCTGCTGAGCCTGTGTCAGCTCGCCGCGTTTGCCGACGACGAGAAAGACAAAGACCACCATCATCACGAAGACCTCACCGAAACCCAACTGGGCACGGTTCATTTTCCAGTCTCCTGTGCGGCGTCGGTGCAGCAGCCTTTCCAGCGCGGAGTCGCGTTGCTGCATTCGTTCTGGTACGAGGAGGCGGAAAAGGAATTCCTGGACATTGCCAAAGCTGATCCCAGGTGCGCCATGGCGCATTGGGGCGTGGCAATGAGCTTGTGGCACCAGCTCTGGAATCAGCCGGACGCGAAAGTGATCGCGCGAGGCGCGAAGGAAATCAAGGCCGGCCAGAAGCTGCAAAAGACAGCCAGTGCGCGCGAGCAGGCATATCTCGCAGCTGTCAAGGCTTTTTACTCTGGGTCCAGAAAGCGAGACTATAAAGCACGTGCCGCGGCCTACTCGGGAGCGATGAAAAAGACGTACGAAGCATATCCCGACGACCACGAGGCGGCGGCCTTCTATGCCCTCTCGCTGCTGGCTTCCGATGAGAACATGGATCATCGCAAGCAAGCGGCCGCGGTTCTGGAGAAACTGTTTGCCATCGAGCCGGATCATCCCGGCGTCGCGCATTATCTGATCCATACCTACGACACGCCCGCGATGGCGGAACTCGGGATTCCGGCTGCGCGACGATACGCTCAGATCGCCCCCGCGGCACCCCACGCATTGCATATGCCTTCGCATATCTTCGCGCGCGTGGGACTATGGCAGGACGACATCAATTCCAATCTCGCTTCCGTCGCCGCTACGCGCAAGACAGCGGCCATGGGTATGGGAGGGGAAGGGCACCAGTTCCACGCGATGGATTTCCTGGTGTATGCCTACCTGCAAAGCGGAAGAGAAGCTGAAGCGCAGAGGTTGATTGAAGAAGTGAAGGCTATGCCGCCCATGCACGACATGTATGGCATGGGAACCGATCCGCGCACCAACGCGATGAGCCAATTCCCTGCGAGCTACGCCATGGAACTTCATCATTGGAGCGAAGCTGCGGCACTTCCCGAGCCAGAAAAGAAAGGCACTGCCGATTCTTCGGTCACCTATTGGGCCCGTTCCATCGGAGCGGCGCGGAGCGGGAGCGTAGAGCAGGCAAAAAAAGATCTCGCCGAGATCGAGAAGATCCGGCAAAAATTTGTGACGGAGAAGAAGACGGATGTGGCCGAAGTGATTGCGCGAGACTATCAGGAGGCTTCCGTGTGGGTTCAGCATGCCGAAGGCAAGGATGATGATGCGCTGACTGCCCTCCGCAAGCTGGCCGACGAGACCGACAAGAACGACAACGATCCCGAAAGCATGCCGGCCCGGGAGATGCTCGCCGATTTGCTCCTGGAACTGAAGCGCCCGCAGGAAGCTTTGGTCGAATACCAAGCCGACCTGAAGCTGCGCCCCAAACGCTTCAACGGGCTTTATGGGGCGGCGCGCTCTGCCGAACAGGCGGGAAAGCAGGGAGAGGCGAATGCGTACTACGCAACTCTGCTGGAGTCGTGCGAGGGTGGCAGTTCGACGCGGCCGGAACTCAGTCATGCCAAGGAGTTGGTCGCACAGAAGTAAAGCACGGCGAAATCAGGCTCAGATCCTTCAGATTGCCTAGCGTCATGGAGTCAGCATGCCTAGACTTTCTCCATCATCTTTGGGACAGTTACAAATTCGTACCCTTCCGCCTTATAGCGGGAAATCAGATGATCGCTGGCCAGCACCGTCTGCGACCGGTCCGCCCCCATCTGCTTGTGCCCCCCATCGTGCAGGAGAATCACGTCCCCTCCGCGCATCCGGTTCGAGATCTTGCCTTCGATCACCGCGGCTGGCGGGGCATTCCAGTCGTACCCCGTCACATTCCACATTATTGGTTCCAATCCCATATCACGTGCGATCCGCAGAGTGCCCGGGCGGCGGCCCCCGAAAGGAGGACGAAAAAAATTGGAGTGCCCGCCAACAGCATCCAGCAGCGACTGCCGGCACTGCTGTAATTCTTTGCGGATCTCGGCGTCATTTTTAAAGATCAGCAAAGGGTGAGTAAAGGTGTGATTGCCCAAAATGTGTCCAGAGCGGATGACTTCGCGAGCAATGTCGGGCCGCTGTTGCACATAGCGTCCGATCAAGAAGAAGGTCGCAAGAACATCATGCTTGGCCAGGACCTCCAGCAAGCGCAGCGTGTGTGGATCGTTGGGCCCGTCGTCATAGGTGAGCGCGATCTGTCTTCTTGAGGCAGAGTTGCCGGTAAACGTGCGCCCGTACCACTGCCCGGTCGGCGCCATCGACTGATACCCCGCCGCACCGGTCGCCGCCGCGACCGCCGTCCCCGCCAACACACTTGCAAGCATGCCGGAATTGTAAATGCGCTAAAGTAATTGGGTAATTTTGTAATCGCGTAATTTGGTAATAAAACAGCTACGCGAACTCGGTTTCAATTGCCCGATTACAAAATTCCCCAATTCCTGTTAACTCTTCCCGCAATTGCCACTCGGGCTCATCCGAGATATCCTGCCAATTCCGAGTACAACGTTAGCCCATGGCCAATCTTTTCGAACTGCCCCGCTACATCGCTGTAGAAGGTCCGATCCGGGTCGGCAAGAGCACTCTGGCGCGAATCCTGGCTGAGCGGTTGAATGCGCAACGGGTTATGGAGCCCGAATCGAACCCTTTTCTCCAACCCTTCTACGAAGGCGAGCGCGGCGCCGCTTTTCAGACGCAGTTCACGTTTCTGGTCGGCAGGTTCGAGCAATTGCGCGCGCTCGATCTCGGTCCGAGTTCACAACGCACGGTAGTCGCAGATTTCATCTTCGAAAAAGACAAGTTGTTCGCCTATCTCAACCTGAACGACCAGGAACTCGATACCTACAACCGCTACTACAATCACTTTCGCGATCAGCTACCCACGCCAGACCTGGTGATCTACCTGCAAGCCACACCTGAGGTTTTGAAGAAGCGCCTGAAAAAGAGAAATGCAGCGGGCGAGCGTGCTCTCAGCGAAGAATATCTGGAGGAAGTGGTCAAGGCCTACGAGCACTTCTTTTTTCACTACACTTCGTCCGACTTGCTGATCGTAAATACCTCAGAAATTGATTTCGTGGACCGCAACGAAGACCTGCAGGAACTCCTGCGCAAAGTGACTGAGCCCATCAAGGGCACGCAATACTTCCTGCCGCTGGGAGGACAGGAAGCCGCCAGCGCGTAGCTGTGCGGCTGTCTCGGCCAGCTTCTCGCATCTGAAGTCATTGAAAACACGGCAGGAACATCTGTCGACCGGACGTCCATTTACCGCTAAAATGTTTCTAGCGTCATCCAAGTTGCAGACGCTACCATGCGTGCACAGGCTCTATCCGCCCGAGGCGGAGGGGCACTGGAGGACATCATGAGTTTGACCCCAATCGGCGAGCCTCGCCGGAAGGTTACCACCGCAACCCTGCGGGACCTGAAGCTCCAACACGAACCCATTTCCTGCTTGACCGCCTACGACTACGCCACCTCGCGTCTGGTCGATGAAGCCGGCATCGAGATGATCCTGGTCGGCGATTCGCTGGCCCAGACCATGCTCGGCTACGAAAACACGCTCTCGGTCACGATGGACGAGATGCTGCACCATGTGAAAGCCGTCCGGCGCGGCGTGAAGAACGCTCTTCTCATCGCCGACATGCCATACGGTTCGTATCAGGTGGATCCCAAAGATGCGCTGCTCAATGCCACTCGCTTCGTCAAAGAAGGCGGCGCCGAGGTCGTCAAGATTGAAGGCGGCGAGAAGCGCGCCGACCTGATCCGCCACATTATCGACGCCGAAATTCCGGTAGCTGGCCACATCGGCCTGACGCCCCAATCGGTCAATGTGATGGGCGGATACAAAGTCCAAGGCAAGAACCTGGGCGCGATTGAGCAACTCATGCGCGATGCTACGGCACTGGATCGTGCCGGAGTGGCTTGCCTTTATCTCGAAGGCATTCCCCGCGAAGTAGCCGCGATGATCACTGCGGAGGTCAGCACACCCACCATCGGCATTGGCGCCGGTCCCGAGTGCGACGGCCAGGTGCTCGTGTTTCACGACATCCTGAACCTGACCTTCGGCCCACCCGCCAAATTTGTGCGTCGCTATGGAGATCTGGCGGCGGTCATCACCAATGCGGTGCAGGCCTTTCGTGCCGACGTGCGTTCGCACCAGTATCCTTCCGACCAGGAGTCCTACCATTTGCCAAAGGAAACCAAGGCCGGACTCGACACTGTGCTCGACCGCAAGCGGGCCATGCGCCGGTAAATTGCTGAGCGCGATCGGCATGGCCTGGCTGTCGCAGCCGGATAATTTTTTCACGGAACATAAGTGGTTATTCTGCGTACTCTTTTGTGGGTCGCCCTCCGATTTGGCGGTGACCCTGGCAGCACTGGATAGTGCTAGGCTATAAGAGGGAGGTAGACATGCTTCTCGGACATTTCATCTTCTTCCCGTTCTTCGGCTTCGGATTCGTGATGTACTTCCTGCCGTCGATCATTGCGTTGGCCCGCAGCAAGCGGGACACGCTTGCCATCTTCCTGCTGAACCTTTTCCTCGGCTGGAGCGTAATCGGTTGGATCGTCGCGCTGGTCTGGGCAGCAAAGAGTGACGTTGCGGCGGTGGCGAGGTAACTCGGGGGAACTCTTTGCACGCGCGCTTCGCAATTCTGATCTTGGCCACCGCAACCTTGTTCGCCTGCACACAGCAGGAAGCGCCCTCGGCGCCCGACCCGCAAACTCTGCTGCAAGCAATCCCCGCCGCAAGTTCGGCGGAATACGAACACATTCGAGACATGAAGACATGGCCTAATCCCTACCTGATCGTGCGTTCGGATGGGGTGGCTATCTATGACGTCGCTGACAGTGCAGAGATCCGGCTGAAGCCCGACGAACTGCTTCCCGCGCTGGCTAAGTTGCCGGCGTCGAATTGGCCGTATGGGCGGGTGGTCGCTGCCGCGGAAACAACCACTCGCAATTCGGACCAGGACGCTGCGGCCATCCGGCGCAACAAGGGCATCATCGGCGGCATCCTGGAAGGTGCGCACATCGCCGTGAAGTGGGTCCCCACAACATGAAGCATGTTCTTTCGCTTTCAGAATGTAGGGACAGTCGCCTCGGCTGTCCGGCCGAGCGCCGCTCGGCTCTATGGCGGTGAAGCGCCTCGCTTGAAAACCCTTCGAACAATCACCGAAATGCGGGCAGCCTCCCGGGAAGCGCGGCACTCCGGCAAGCGTCTAGGTTTTGTACCCACCATGGGCGCATTGCACCAAGGCCACTTATCGCTTGTTCGGGCCGCGCGCCAGGCCACGGATGTAGTCGCCGCTTCCATTTTCGTGAATCCCACGCAGTTCGGTCCTAACGAAGATCTCGCGAAGTATCCGCGATCTTTCGAACGCGACTGCGAACTGCTGGAGAAGGAAGGTGTGGAATGGTTGTTCGCGCCCTCCGTGGAAGAAATGTATCCCTCCGGCGCGGTGACGTGGGTCCTCGTGGAGGAGTTAAGCAATAAGCTGGACGGTCGTTCTCGCCCCGGTCACTTCCGCGGCGTAACCACGGTAGTTTCCAAACTCTTTCACATTGTGGCGCCCGATCTGGCCTTCTTCGGGCAAAAGGATGCGGCCCAGGCCGCTATCATCCGGCGCATGGTACTTGATCTGAATCTGCCAGTTGAAATCACTGTGTGCCCGATCGTCCGTGAGCCCGACGGCTTGGCCATGAGTTCCCGCAACGCTTATCTTGATCCGGAGCAAAGGAGGAGAGCACTGGTCCTCCACCGCTCGCTGACTCGCGTGCAAGAACTCATCGATCAGGGGGAAGTCTCTGCCACCGTTCTTGCCTCTCACGGCCGAAAGGAGTTTGCCGCTGAACCCTCCGTCCGCCTCGACTACTTCGAAGTTGTGAATCCGGACACGCTGGATCCAATCGAAGACATCAGCAACGGCGCGCTGATCGCAGTCGCTGCTTACATAGGAAGCACGCGACTGATCGACAATCTTCTGGTAAAGCGCTAAGCAACCTGGGGAGATTCATGCCACAGAACCTGCAGCACACCATCTCGCTTCTAGCCCGTACCCCCGCCACGCTCGATGCCTTGCTTCGTGATTTGCCGGAAGAGTTGACGATGCGAAACGAGGGCGGCAACACCTTCAATGCGTTCGATGTGCTTGGGCACCTGATTCACGGAGAGCGCACCGATTGGATGCCCCGCGCGAAAAGAATCTTAGAATTCGGCGAAAGCCGCGCCTTCGATCGCTTCGACCGCCGCGCCCAGGAGCGCGAGAGCCAAGGTAAGTCTCTTCCACAATTGCTGGATGAATTGGCCCGGCTCAGGGCTGAGAATCTTGCCGAACTGCGTGCCCTGAATCTCACTGAGCAGGATTTGAACCGTCGCGGCCTGCATCCCGAGCTGGGTACGGTTACACTTTCGCAGTTGCTGGCAACATGGGCGGCTCATGACCTGACCCATTTGCACCAGATCTCCAGGATCATGGCCCATCAATACCGGGAAGCCGTGGGGCCGTGGACCGCCTATTTGGGGGTGATGCAGTGCGCCGGGCACAGCGCATGAAATTATGCCTGAGGAATGTCCCGTGCCAATACTCTGAGCCCGGAAAGCGCATCCCGTAATTGCTGATATTCGGGAGTCGTCGCCGTTGCTTCCCCGAGTTCCCGCATCCGGTGTTCCACCGCATGCTGTGCTGTCTCGACTCGATCTCTCAATTTCGAGCGGTCGAACTCCAGCATGGCGCTTTGATACAGCTGTTTCCAATCCTCCACCGGTTGCCAAACCGCAGCCATGCATCCGTCAGGAAAAATCTCGGAGCGATACTGAATGAAAATCGGCTTGCCGCTCTTGTGCCGCAGGATGTATTGACCCTCCAGCTTTCCATTCTGGACGTACTGCTCAAACAAACCACTTGTCCTTTGCGGACGGTAGCTTGCCTGATCAATCGTCATGCTGGTCAATTCCATGCGCGTATAGCCGAGCAACTCGCAAACACCATCCGAGCAATCCAGATAATGCCGCGAGCTATTGCTGAACACAACATACTTCCCGTCTAGCTGAGGATGGGAATGGTTGCGGATCCGGATCAGTGAGTCCACTTTCTCCGCGAGCAATTGAGCCTGCACTTTCAAGACCAGCGCGTCAGCCAGTCCCCGGACTTTCTCCGTCACCGCAGCGGAATCAGAAACGATGACGACCGGCTTGCGGGGGTTCAGGTGCTTGATGGCCTCGGTAAAATCATCCGCTTTGGCTCGTACATCAGTCTCGTCCACGACTACGGCAGCCGGATCTTGGGTTGTAAACAGCTCCAGCCCATCTTGGCCGTCCGCCGCCGTCAGCACGGAAAATCCGGAACACTCCAATTGCCGTTTGCACTGAGGCAACTCCGCCGGATCGGCACCGACAAAGAGTATCAGTTTCATCGCGGGTTTCATCTCGCTTCCGGGGCGACGAGAAGGCGGCATTTGAAAGTAGAGAAAATCGAGAACACGAGATCAAAGGGAAGGGAGTTTGGCCACTTGGGGGATGCCTTCATTCAAAACACTTCCAATATGAGGCTTAACAGCAGGATTTACCTCGGAAGTTACGCTGCGGAAGAGACGGCGGGCGTAGCTCAGGTTCTTACCTCTCCTAAAGTATACCTGAGAGCTATTGGCCTGGAATGGCCGCCCAGGTGGGCACGGGCTCGATCCGCTCGCGGACCAGATCTTCCACCCGGTTCCAGATCTGGGGATCACATTGGCTCTGCATGTGGCTGGGCGTGAAGGTTCGATCGAACCACGAAGTTGCTTCGCATTTGACAGGATGCTGCCGGTAATCGAAACGGTAATTGCCCAGAATCTGGGTCTTGGTTCCGTCCTCGGCCTTGATTTCCGAACGTCCATGGATCAGGCCATGGGATTGGTAGAAGTTCACCGCTGCCGCCACATTATCGGGAATCACCCCATCCTGCTGCCAGGGCTTGGCTACGCTGTCGACTTGAACAGTGAGCAGAACCGGAACGCCGGCGTGGTCCAACTCACGAGCCAAGAGCACCACTGCCGACGCTCCCCAACTATGGCCGAAGAGGATGACACGGGCCTGGCTCTTCTCGTCGTCACTCAGGTTTCCATCGTGATTGCTGTCCAGCAGGCGCAGAACAGTGTTGTAAGCTCTCTTGCGGCGCCGGTTCTCGAAGACTTCAACGTAAGTCCCCGCGGGCGCCTCTCGTCGCAGGCGCTGGGCCAGTTGCACCGGACCATGATGGGGATTGTTGTGCCGCACGAACCCGCCGGCAAATCCCACCAGAATGTAATTGATCTTCGAGGAGGGCTGGGCTTCGATTGCGCCATTCGCCGCAACGGCAGGTAGCGCCAGCCCACAGCACAAGACTACCGCCGGCAGCAGCAGTCGAACTCGTGCGAAGCGGGTCACCGGGCTCTCCTACCGGTTGAGATGAATGAACTCTCGAAAGGGATGCGGCCAATTTAAAAGTCCGCACGCTTTCGGGTGATGGAAGTGCAGAGACTAAAATCCTTTGCAGACGCGGCTTTCCGCCTGTTCAGACTCGCCCGACAGTCTACACCCGTTGTCAAGAATTGAATTTGAGCCAGATCCACTTCTCGACGCAGTGAGGCCAAAGACGCCACTCGAGCCCTACACCTCTCTATTCTCCATCGGCCATTCGGCAAAATCAGTGAGTGGAAGCACGCTCTATCTTGATAGTAATTTCACTCCCGAGACGAACCGGTTTCCGCCCAGCAGGTAGCGCAGGGGCTTATCGGCGGCTTTCACGATCCCGATTCGGGGCGTCGCGACAATTCCCCGGGCCGAGTATCCATCATCCCCAATCCAGAGGCTGCCGGCTCCCGCAGTCAGATCCATCCCATTGTCGCGAACCCGCGTGATTCCGAAGGCTTCGCATAGCCTCCCCGGCCCGCTGGTCAACTTCCGCCAATCCTTAGGCCCATGCAGTTCGATACCGCGGGCCCGCGCCATTTCCTCGATCCCGGTAATCGGTTCCAAGGCACGAAACAGAACGCATCCCGCCAGGCCCTCCCGCTCGCACGACACATTGAGGCAAAAGTGATTGCCATATATGAAGTACACATAGGCATAACCAGGCGGACCAAATATCACTGCATTGCGCAGAGTCTTGCCGGCTGCGGCGTGTGCGGCAGGATCTCGCTCGCCCAGATAAGCCTCAACCTCGACGATCCGCGCGCTCAGGGTCGACCCGTGTTCCTCATGTCGCACCAATACCTTCCCAAGAAGCTCGCGCGCAACCTGACGAGGTTTTCGAGCGTAGAAAGCCCGGGAGAGAGGGCGAAAAGACGCCATGCAGAGAGTTTAGCCCGGACAGCGCGCCCCCGGGCGCGCGGCATGTAGGAACAACCCCCTCGGCTGTCCGGTCGAGCGAAGGTAGACTTTGCGCCGGGTGCCGCCTCTAGGCAATGTTCAAGAGGTCAGATCGGTTTTGCCGCCGTGTTCCGGGCATAGCTCAATACACTTGCCCTCGTTCATTTCAAACGCAAAGACGTCCTAATTGCGTTCCGTCGGACTAGACTGGCACTTTGCCCGATTCCTTTAAATACGCCAGCACCTCCTCGGCGTGGCCGTCCGGCTTCACATTCTCGAAAATGTGCTGAATCTTGCCCTCTGGGCCGATCACAAACGTAGTCCGCGCGACTCCCCAAACCTTCTTGCCGTACATATTCTTTTCTTTCATGACCCCGAACGCCTCGGCCACTTTCTTATCCGCATCCGCCAGCAGGGTGAAGGGCAAATTCTCCTTCTCCTGGAATTTCTTCTGCGCTTTGGGCGTATCCGGGGACACCCCAAGCAGCACGGCACCCGTCTTCTGCATCTTCCTGTATGTGTCGCGGAACCCGCGAGCTTCAACGGTTCAGCCGGGAGTGCTGGCGCGGGGATAGAAGAATAAAACCACCGTCTTACCTCGCAGGTCCTTTAGCGCGACTTCGTTTCCGTTCTCGTCCTGCAAAGTGAAGTCGGGAGCCTTATCATTGACTTTCATGGAAATATCTCCAGCATTGATGACATCAGACGTCGGACAAGCAAGCACTGGGAACTCCGGGGCGTCTGCTTTCCCCAGAATTTTACACCTCGGATTTCTTCTCTTGGCACTCCTAGGGTGCCTGGCGCCGTTTGTCAATGCGCAGGAGGAACGCCCGCAGATTATCCCGGGAGAGCGCAAAACCCCGCGAAAGAAGGATGCGGGCCCGCGCGCCGTCGCTCTGCTCCAGCTTGCCCCGAGTGGAAAGACCTCCCTGATCCCAATTGCAATCGTGATTAACGGCAAGTTCTGGGATGCCACCGCCTACAAAGCGGACCCGGTCCCGATGGCCCTGGACTCGGGCAACGTCTACGAAGTCGAGCAAACGGGCAGTTCGCTGGGCCTGTTCACGGTCAACAACGCCCTGCACAGCAACGCCCAGAATACCGCGGCACCATGGCTCGGCACAGGCGCATGGCACCCGGGAGGCACCGAAGAGCCCGCGAAAGCCATCACCGCCGACAACGCGCCGGTCGGGATCGAGACCGAGGATGCGCCTCCAAGGCTCACTCACGACGTAAATAAGCAAAATGCCCCAGCGGCTGGTTCGAAGAGCGGAAGCGGCTCGGGTGCGAGTTCCCCATCGACTTCAGGCAGCTCAAAGCCGAGTACAAATGCCGGATCGGGCGATGAACCACCTCGCCTGACCAAACCCGACCCGCCAGCCGCTCCGCCCGCAGATTCGAAGCCGCCCGCGAGCCCGTCGCCTGCTGCACAGCCCGATGCCAAGGCTAAAGACGCGAAACCAGAAAACGTGAACCTTCCCGCCTCCGATAGCGGCACCATCGAAGCCAATCGCCCTCGCTTGCGCCGCGGCAAGCCTGCCGAATCGTTCGGCGATGAAGACGTGCCGGGTTACAGCAGGCCCGGGGCCACGCCCAGCTCAGATAAAGGCAAGATCGTCGAAACGGCTGCGGCGAAGTCCGAGATCAAGCTGATTCCTGCCATTTCCGATGCCGACGGCCCTCTTCCGCACTCCTTCAAATTCGAGTGGGTTCGAGGCGACGAAGAAGATCGCCGCAAGCAGATGCTGGATCTGGCGAAGCAGGAGCTACGCACGTATATCGCAGCTCATTCCCCCAAGACCGAGGTCAAGCCGAAAACGACCCGCACCGCACCGTCGCGAAAAAGCGCTTCGGCGGCCGAACCTATTTTGGAAAATGTGCAGATGCCTGCCTTTGACCTCTGGAATTCGAACCAGCCGGTGATCGTGATGACTGCCACGGCGCACATGCCGCCACCGCCCCCAGGCACAGCGCATTCGGAAGTCGAATCGGATCTGCAATACTCGATTTGCCTGGTCACCTATCCCGACATCTATAACAACCTGCACAAACTCTATTCGGGAATCACCGACAGATTTCATCTCGACGTAACGCCGCGCCTCGACCTCATCGATGCCGTCGATGCCGATGGCGACGGCCGCGGCGAACTGCTCTTCCGCCAGACTTCCGATGTAGGCAGCGGCTGGATCATCTACCGCCCCACAGCAGACAAGCTCTGGAAAATGTTCGACAGCCTCAATCCCCAATAATCAGTTCTTCCTCTGTGTCCCCTGGGGTGCACCTCGGCTCCTGCGAGATTTCCGCTAGAATTCTCGCCAATGCCGCTACTGGGCAGAAGACGAAAAATTCATTGAGCATAACGAGGGGAATTGTGCTTTTGCCCGGGAACCCGGTCCGAGTGCCCTGCAATCGTCGAAAATTCTTGCAGTCGGCTCTAGGCGCTGCCGGGGTCATGACGCTCCCTTCCTTGTTCTCCGCCTGTGGCAAGTCATCTAAGTCTCCAGTCCCAGCTTCAGGCACCTCCCAGCCGTTCTCGCTTCCCGCGGAGCCTGTCTTTCCCCATGGATTCTTTTGGGGCACGGCCACCGCTTCCTATCAAATCGAGGGCGCATGGAGCGAGGACGGCAAAGGCGAGTCGATCTGGGACCGCTTCGCCCACACTCCGGGCAAGATAAAAAACGGCGACAACGGCGACGTAGCCTGCGACTCCTATCACCGCTGGCGCGAAGACATCGCTCTCATGCAGGCGATGGATCTGAACAGCTACCGCTTCTCGATCTCCTGGCCCCGAATTCAGCCGAGCGGCTCTGGCCCGGCTAACCACAAAGGGATCGATTACTACAGTCAACTTGTGGACGCCTTGCTAAAGGCGCAGATCCGGCCGCTGGTGACGCTCTATCACTGGGACCTGCCGCAGGCGCTCGAAGATGCTGGAGGCTGGCCGAATCGCGACCTTGTGGGCCGCTACTGCGATTACGTGCAGCTGGTGTCGCGAGCTTTGGGCGATCGCGTGCACGACTGGATTCTATTCAACGAGCCTTCCGCTTTTGTCGATCTAGGCTACCTGGAAGGAACAATGGCGCCCGGCCGACAAAGCATACTCGACTTCCTGCGCGCCTCGCATGTAGTCAACCTCGCCCAAGGCGAGGGCTTCCGCGCTCTCAAGGCGGTGCGTCCCCAAGCGCGCGTCGGTACGGTCATGAACATGTCTCCCTGCGAGCCCGCCAGCGACTCCGCCGCAGACAAATTGGCTGCCGAGCGGGCGCACGCCATCGTCAACGTGTGGTTCCTCGATCCGGTGCTGCGCGGCCGCTATCCCGATGCCTTCACCTTCCTGCCCGAGACCCTGATGCGTATCAAGTCCGGCGATATGGAAAAGACCCACGTGCCACTGGATTTCGTCGGCATCAACCTGTACTACCGCACCATCGCCTCGGCGGCGACCCCGCTGCATCGCGCGACACACGCTCAGGAATGGCTATTCCCCGTAACGCTGGCAGGTGGCGAACAGGGCCCGAAAACCGATTTCAGTTGGGAAGTCTGGCCCAAGGCACTCTACGATATCGTTACGCGCATTACCCGCGACTTCAACCGCCCCGTCCTTGAGATCACCGAGAGCGGCTGCGCCTACAACGACGGTCCCAACGCGAACGGAGTGATTCGAGACACCCGGCGGATTGACTACCATCGGCAATATCTCGCAGCGCTCGCGCGCGCCATGTCAGAGGGCGCCGATGTACGGGGGTATCATGCCTGGAGCCTGATGGACAACTTCGAGTGGGCGGACGGATACAGCCAGCGCTTCGGCCTGGCGTACGTGGATTTCAAAACGCAGAAACGAACCCTGAAAGACTCAGGACGATGGTACGCGAGGGTAGCGTCTGAGAACAAGCTGAGTTGAACAAAGCTGACGTCGCCTTCCCGACCCCTGTCTTTCTAACCCCTATCCCCTGGCTTTGTCCCGCAACCACTTCTGGCAGCTATACTGCGGCCGTCTATCTTCCCTGCAATACCAATTGGCTGTTCTCCACCTTCATCCCACCGACGCCGTCAGGCAGTTTCAGCCTGTCGCGCTCTTCCGCCAGCTTTTTCTGCAGAGCAGGATTGACCAGCGAAACCGGAACACTCAAATCCCCAACCTTGAATTCCGTCGGATCGAAAGTGGCGTAGCCGTCCCTATCGCCCATGTGCCCCGAGATGGTGATCCACACATCTTTCCCTGCGACTTCCGTCAGGAATTGCCCGTGCACCACATCTCCGTCAAACGTGACTTGCTGATCCTTGATGGTGGGCGCACCACTGCCGATGTTCGAATCGGGCGTGAGCGGCCCGGCCGTGCCCAGCGACTGCGCCAGCACGGCGCTCACCTCATCCGAGGTGATGTGCACTTCAGGTTTCGGAATGCCCGCCGGGTCTACGGTCGCTCCGGGCAGCGCGACTCCAACCGTCTGCGGCGAACCGCTGGATTGCGCGACCGCGCTCTGGAAGTCCGCCATTTTCTGGTCGAACGACTGCGCATGGGCAGCGATGGCCGCAGGAGGTTGCGCCACCGCCACCGGCGCGGGCTTCTTCAGCACTAGAAAGATAGCGACTACCGAAGCGAGCAGAGTCGCGACACTGATCATGCGATCAATTTTCAGTTTCTTCATTTCGAATCCGGATCGGTCGACCCCTGGGCGAACGGGCCCTATCCCTATCCTATAAATCGATAGAGCTGAATAGCAGGTAACAAAAGTCCCTGAACTGGTTACTGAAGTTTTTTCGCCAGCAGTTCATTGACGATCTGGGGGCTGGCTTGCCCTTTGGATGCCTTCATCACTTGGCCGACAAAGAAGCCCAGCATGGTCTTCTTGCCTGCGCGATACTGTTCTACCTGCTTCGGGTTGGCAGCAACGATCTCGTCGATGATCTTCTCCAGCGCCGATGTATCCGTCGATTGCTGCGGTCGCCCTTCTTCCTCGTAAACAGCGGGGAAATCCTTGCCCCGTTCGAAGCAGAGATCGTAGAGATCTTTCAGCATCTTGCCGGAAATGGTGCCGCCCTCCACTAGATCGGCGGAAGCCGCCACTCCGTGCATGGAGATGGGAGAGTTTTCAATCTCCATGCCTTTCGCCTTCAACCGCCCCATCAGCTCACTCTGCACCAGGTTTGCAACCCGCTTGGGATTCTTTGCCGCCCTTGCAGCTTGCTCAAATTGATCAGCCAGCAACTTCGAAAATGTGAGCACCTGCGAGTCATATTCCGTGATGCCGTACTCTTTCACCATCCGAGCGCGGCGGGTCTCAGGCAGCTCGGACAGGGCTCGGGCGATTTCAGCTTTCCACTTCTCGTCCACGACCAAAGGCAGCAGATCCGGCTCCGGGAAGTAGCGGTAATCGTGCGCCTGCTCTTTCGAGCGCATTCCGTACGTCTTGCCTTCACTAGCGTTGTAGAGGCGCGTCTCTTGCGTGATCTTGCCGCCCGATTCAATGACGTCAATCTGGCGCCCGATCTCATACTCCAGCGCCTCGCGAATGAAGCGGAACGAGTTCACATTCTTGATTTCCGTCTTGGTGCCAAACTCCGCCTGCCCGCGCGGGCGCACGCTGATGTTGGCATCGCAGCGCAGCGAGCCCTCTTCCATATTGCAATCGCTGACGCCGGTATAAAGAATGATCTCTTTGAGTCGAGTAAGGTACTCATAGGCTTCATCCGGAGTGGCGATGTCCGGCTCGCTCACAATTTCAATCAGCGGCACTCCGGTCCGGTTCAGATCGATGGCCGTCTTTTCATCGGAATCGGGAAAGCCTTCGTGCAGACTTTTCCCCGCATCTTCCTCGAGATGCACCCGCGTGATCCCAATCTTCTTCTTTCTCCCCTGCGAGGGAACTTCGATGTACCCGAACTCCGCCAGGGGCTTGTCATACTGAGATATCTGGTATCCCTTGGGCAGATCCGGATAAAAGTAATTCTTGCGGGCAAAAATCGAGGTTTCATTAATTCTGCAATTCAGCGCCATCGCCGCCAGTGTCGCGAACTCTACCACTTTTTTGTTGAGGACCGGCAACGCTCCCGGCATCCCGAGACACACTGGGCACACATTCGTGTTCGGAGGCGCACCAAACCGTGTAGAGCACGAACAGAAGATCTTCGTCGCCGTCAGCAGCTGGACGTGCACCTCCAGCCCGATGACCGGCTCAAATCGGGGGTGAACAGCGCTGGATGTCTGCGTAGTAGTAGCCATGGGAGATTTGCAGATTTCGTAATTTGCTAATCGGGCACTTTCGCAATCTGAAAACGAACCTCAGATTACAAATTACCCGATTACAAAATTACAAAATGTTACGGGTTCACCGGCGCATTCAAATACTTGTCCACCGGAATCTCGAAATACATTAACTCATTCCCTTTGGCATCGGTCACGCCGGTGACATCGATATTCGCGCCCTGCAGCGGTGAATTGATGCCGCCGACGTCGAAGAACATAAATCCGGACTGCGTGGTGTGCGGCTCGACCGCTCGTGCGGCGAACTGCGACGCCGCGACCTCATCCATCTCCTTCTTCCCCGCGCCCTTCACCTTGCTCGGCAAAGGAAGTGGACTGGGACGCGTATTCATTCGCGGATTCGAAAGCCGGCGGTAAAGATCATCCGTGTCGATGGGCGTGAGCTTCGAGTGATTCGCCGTCAGCAGCGTGATTCGCATGTTGGCGATGGAAACCGGCTGGTCGCCATCATTCGTCACTACAAAAAAAATCGGCAGCAATCCGGAGCCCGCGAAGTTGGTGGAAAAAATCTTGGCCTTGTCAGGATTGTCGTACGGATCTGCAGCGATGGCCACCTGCTCGTCACGATGGAAGTCGTGCGCAGGGTAGTTGACCGCGCTCTTCGCCGGAGGCTTGACGAAGTTCTTCCCCGCGAGCACGGCCGGCACAAGTCCGGCAATGCACAGCCAGAGCACTACCCCACTCCTGCCCAAACCCAATGAAATCCTCGGCATTGGCCCATTATAGAGGCGCGGACCGGGGAGCGCGCGGTTTAGAATGGCTCAGCTTGAGCTACCTTCTCTACAGCGTGGCGCTGGCGTTGGGCCTCTTACTGAGCCTGCCATTTTGGCTTTTCCAAATCGTGCGCCACGGAAAGTACTGGCGCAGTTTTCCCCAACGTATGGGGAAAGTGCCGCAAGCATTGACCGCGATCTCTGGCGAGCGACTGATCTGGATTCATGCCGTTTCGGTCGGCGAAGTCCTGGCCGTCGCAGGCTTGATTGCCCGGATCCGTCAGGCCTTTCCCCAACACCGTATCGTAGTTTCTTCCACCACCGACACGGGCCACGCTCTCGCCCAGAAGCGCTTCGGAGCAGAGAACGCCTTCTATTTCCCCCTGGATTTCCCTTTTGCGATCCGTCCCTACCTGCGTGCGTTGCGCCCGGAAGTAGTCGTGCTCGCGGAAACGGAATTCTGGCCAAACCTTATGCGCCTGGCCCACGCCAGTGGAGCCCGAATTGCCGTGGTCAACGCCCGCATCTCGGATCGCTCCTGGCCGAATTACCGGCGCTTCACCTGGGCGCTCCAGAAGATCCTGCGACATGTCGACCTGTTCCTGGCGCAGACCCAGCAGGATAGTGACCGCCTGCAATCCATCGGCGCCGATCCAACTCGTATACGGGTCACAGGAAATCTGAAGTTTGATGTGAGCCTGCCTTCGCCGCCTCCCATTCTCGAACCGCTACGCCAGTCTCTCGACGCTGAAGGGGCAGGCCCGGTTCTGGTCTGCGGCAGCACGGTTGAGGACGAGGAGCGCCTGCTGCTGAAAGCCTTTGAAAACATCCTGGTGAAGCACTCGAAAGCCCTGATGATCCTGGCTCCCCGGCATCCGGAGCGCTTCCAGACTGTCGCCGGCATCATTCAGCAGATGGACATTCCCTTTCATCTCCGCTCGCGCTGGAGCCGCGAGCCGCTGGCTGGCTCAGCCTTCCTGCTTGATACGATCGGAGAGTTGGCCGCACTCTATGGCCTCGCCGATCTCGCCTTCGTGGGTGGCAGCTTGGTCCCTCGCGGCGGACACAACATCATCGAGCCCGCGCAGCACGGAGTTGCCGTCGTAACTGGCAATCACACCGAGAACTTTCGCGACATCGTATCACTGTTCCAAAGCCGGGATGCGGTGCGGATCGTCGGTATGGCTGAGTTGCCGCTTGTGCTTATGCAACTGCTGGACAACGACGACGAGCGCGCCGCCCTCGGTCGCCGTGCCCAAGAGACGATCCAGTCGCAAATGGGAGCG
>JAICJP010000164.1 GCA_025928375.1 Candidatus Sulfotelmatobacter sp. | reverse complement strand
GACGGGCGCATTGCTTTACACCAGGGAGCGGTGGACATCGGCCAGGGGTCGAACACCATCGTGACGCAAATCTGCGCCGATGCGATGGGCGCGTCCATCTCGCGCTTCGATCTTGTGTCGGCGGACACCAGCATCACTCCCGATTGCGGCAAGACTTCCGCTTCACGCCAGACATTCGTCACCGGCAAGGCCGCCCACATGGCTGGGCGTAAGTTGCGCGACGAAATTCTGAAACTCGCGGGCGCATGCCAATGCGCTGCGGTCGAGTTCGGCAATGGGTTCGTAACTGTGTTCGAAGATGGCGTGCGCAAAGCACTGGATCTCAGCTCAATTCCGCTCGATCAGCATGGATACGTGATCACCAGTGAAGCGACATTCGACCCGCCGATCACTCCTCTGGATGAAAACGGACAGGGCAACCCATATGCGGTCTACGGCTTCGGTGCGCACCTGGCGGAGGTCGAAGTCGATGTTGAACTGGGCACGGTTCGTGTGTTGAAGGTGACCGCCGCGCATGACGTGGGCCGCGCGATCAATCCCACTCTGATTGAAGGTCAGATAGAAGGCGGAGTTGCACAAGGGCTGGGCATGGCCTTGATGGAAGAATTTTTCCCAGGGAAGGGAGAGAATCTTCATGACTATCTCATTCCGTCGGTCGGCGACATTCCCCCAATTGAGTCGATCCTGATCGAAGATCCATCTAGCATCGGTCCCTTCGGCGCGAAAGGGATTGGCGAGCAGGCAGTCATTCCCACTGCCCCCGCGATTCTGAATGCGATTCATGATGCGGTAGGCGTGCGCATTCAGAAAACTCCGGCGACTCCGGATCGGGTGCGAGCGGCCATTCTAGCCAAAGCCCGCGGAGGCGCGCGTGGCTGACGATGCAATCCGTTGCGATGCCTGTCCGGTGCTTTGCTACATCAAGCCCGGCCGCACTGGATCGTGCGATCGCTATGGCAACGAAAACGGCCAGCTGGTGCGCCTGGACCCGCACGTGGTGCTGGATCGCACGCTTGAGCGTGGTGAATCCGTGGTCCCATTCATCCAGCGCAGCCAGGATTGGGACGGAACGCTGGTCAGCCACGCCGAGACATTTGTGACCGCCATTGGTGCGGGCACGACTTATCCTGACTACAAGCCGGCGCCATTCATTATTTCTTCCGAAGTCGAAGGCGTCGATGTGGTCACCGTCGTCACCGAAGGAATCTTCAGCTACTGCGGCGTGAAGCTGAAGATCGATACCGATCGCCATCTGGGCGCCGAATGCAGCACGGTGCGCGCGCAGGGCGAGGCCGTGGGACATGTGACCACCAGCGAGTACGGATCGCAGATGCTTTCTCTCGGCGGTGTGCGCCATCTCACCGGAGGCAGTCGCCGCGAGGGCACGGCAACCTGCGATGCTCTGCTGAATCTCTGCAATGGCAACGCAGTTGAACTGGCAATCGACGATGGTGCGAAGGTGATGGTGCAGTCGGGCAAGCCTCCCATCGTGGACGGCGTGCAGGAAGAGCGCATGCGCGTGGGCTGCGGATCGGCTACGATCGGCATGTTTGCCCAGCAGTGGTTCGGCAAAGTGGATGATGTCGTCGTGGTCGATGATCACATCACGGGTGTGCTCTCCGAGCATCAGGCGGGTAAGATGCTGGGCGTGCCTGAAACTGGAATCAAGCTGAAGGGCAGGCGCTCGACTCCGGGAAGATATTTTCAGGTGGCCGAGCCGGGCACGTCCTGGGGCGGCACCAATATCGATGACCCGCTCTCCATCGTCGGAAAGTTCAATGCCAAAAAGGCCTGGCCGGGATTGCGGCTTCTGATGGTCAGCACGACGGGCGAGCATTATGCGTATTTCGAGCTGGATGAAGCTCTCCGGCCCGCCGAAAAGGATTTGCCGTCCCATTTGCAGGAATCCGTCGCGCGCATCCGGGAAAATTGCGAGCCGGCGTTGTGCACGGTGTTGTTCATGGGCGGAGCGGGCGGCTCTCTGCGCGCTGGCGTGACTGAGAATCCCGTGCGGCTGACCCATTCGGTTCGCGATGCTCTTGCGCGGGTCACTTCCGGAGGCGCTCCGGTTTACATCTGGCCCGGCGGCGGCATTACCTTCATGGTGGACGTGAGCCGCATGCCGCAAAATGCTTTCGGCTACGTGCCCACTCCGGCGTTGGTGGCCCCCATTGAATTCACTCTGAAGCTGGCGGATTACGCAGCGCTGGGTGGGCACATGAGCGCGGTGCGTCCGCTGAGTTCGATTGTGGCCGGGCTGGATGGGCGGCAAAGAGTTGTGGCTCGTGTCGGCAGCAACAAGAACGGAAAATGAATTCGCGCGCGCAAATTCGACTGCTGCCCGATGGCCGCCGCATGCATTTGCAGGATGGCCCCATCGACCTCATTGTAGAAGCGTTCGGGGCGCCCAGCGAAGTCGAGAAAGCCTATCGCACGGCCTGCACGCGCTTCGAAACCGTGCTCGACGAACTCTGCAGCGAGCTTGCATTCCTGCGACAGCGGTGCTTGCCGGAAAGTGAATGGCCGCACGGTGTCATTGCCCGGCGAATGATGGCTGCTGTCGTGCCCTACGCCTCGGAATTTTTCATCACGCCCATGGCGGCGGTGGCTGGTGCCGTCGCGGAAGAAATTCTTGCCGGGATGCGTGCCTCGGCTCAGCTCTTACGTGCCTACGTGAATAACGGCGGCGACATTGCATTGCACCTTGCTCCAGGAGAGAAGTTCGTGGTGGGAATTGTGGAACGCCCCGATCGTCCGTCGCTCTTCGGTACTGCGACGGTTCAGGCGTGTGATCCTATCCGCGGCATTGCCACGAGCGGTTGGGGTGGGCGCAGCTTTTCGCTGGGAATTGCCGACGCGGTGACGGTGCTTGCCGACCGCGCTGCAGCGGCGGATGCCGCCGCAACTATCATTGCCAATGCGGTGGATCTGCCGGGGCATCCTGCCATTATTCGCGTTCCTGCGTGCCAACTCGCTCCCGACAGCGATCTCGCGGATCGCCCGGTCACCCAAGCCGTTGGGGAGTTGAGCGCAGCAGAAGTGAATCAGGCGCTGCGGGGAGGGGTCGAGATCGCCGAACGCTTGCAGCAAATTGGCTTGATCCGGAGTGCCGCTCTAAAGCTGCAGGGAGAAACGCGGGTAGTTGGTTGCATCCCGGAATTGAATCCGGCGCTGGTTGATGAAAGGGGCCTGGTGCATGCCTGAGCTGGTCGTACGCAAGAAGATGACCTGCATCGAAGAAATTTTACACGAGGGCGGAGCCATCGCGGCAACGCCGTTGCGCCGCGCCGCGGTATTGACCGTGATCCGCAATCCGTTCGCCGGAGCGTACGTTCCCAATATCGAGGGATTCATGGACGATCTGAAGCCCCTGGGCTTGGATATGGCTTGCACTCTCGTCCAAGCGCTTGGTGGAGACGCAAACGTTGTCGAAGGCTATGGCAAGGGCGCAATCGTCGGGGCCGCGGGAGAAATTGAACACGGCGCGCTCTGGCATGTCCCCGGCGGATACGCCATGCGGGAGGTGCTCGGCGGCGCCAAGGCCATCGTGCCCTCTACCAAGAAAGTTGGCGGTCTGGGAACGCGGCTCGATGTCCCCATCACCCACATCAATGCCTCGTATGTGCGCAGCCATTTTGACGCGATGGAAGTCGGGATCAGCGATGCGCCGCGCGCGGACGAAATCTTGCTGGCTTTGGTGATGACCACTGGTCCTCGCGTCCACGCCCGCGTCGGTGGGCTCAAAGCGTCAGAGGTCAAAGGCGAAGACGGCCTGAGGTGAAAGGAACCGATGAAAGCCAAGATCCGCAAGATCGCGACCTTCGTGGAAGAGACGCAGCGCGAGATGGACCGCGAAATTTCACCTCCAACGCGAAAAGCCGCCGCGGTCGCTGTAGTCGAGAATCCCTGCGCGGGAAAGTACGTGGAAGATCTATCTGAGCTCATGGCCATCGGGGAAGAGTTGGGAGAACTGCTAACTCAACGAGCCGTCGCCGCGCTAGGCATTCCCGGCCACTCGGCGGAGAGCTACGGCAAGGCCGCAGCCGTGGGAGAAAACGGGGAACTGGAACACGCGGCGGCCATCCTGCATCCGAAACTCGGCACGCCGGTCCGCCGCGTCCTTGGCAAAGGTGCGGCCCTGATTCCTTCCTCCAAGAAGCGGGGCGGATTGGGAGTCGTGCTCGACATCCCTCTCGGACACAAAGATGCGGCATTCGTCCGCAGCCACTTCGATGGCATGGAAGTGCGCCTGAACGACGCCCCGCGCGCCAACGAAATCATGGTCGCCGTCGCGGTCACCGACAGCGGACGACCCCTCCCTAGAGTAGGCGGCCTGAAAAAAAATGAAATCAAAGGCGAAGACGGTCTTCGGTAATGGATGTAAGGACAGTGCTCCTTCTCGCCGGGCTATAGGTCGCGTATATTTGTGAGCTTCCGAGTGTTCCGGCGAACCTCATGAGCCACGACGCATCTGCAAAGTCTTCCGCCTCAAACAAGCTGGTGATCCGTAACATTGGGCTGCTGCTCAGCGGGGATATCGAGCATCCGATTCTCGATGGCGATACCGTGGTCGCGGTCAATGGTGTAATTCAAAGCGTCGGGAAGGAAAAGGATTTCGATTTAAGCGGCGCTGCAACTACGGTCGATGCCAAAGGAACCGCGCTCGCTCCGGGATTGATCGATAGCCACGTGCATCCTGTGTGCGGCGACTGGACGCCCCGCCAAAACCAATTGGGCTGGATCGAGAGTTGCCTGCATGGCGGGGTGACCACGATGGTGTCCGCCGGTGAAGTTCATACGCCGGGAAGGCCGAAGGACATTGTCGGTCTGAAAGCGATGGCGATCTTCGCGCAGCGCGCATTCCAGGCATTTCGGCCCAGCGGGGTGAAGATATACGCGGGAGCGCCGGTGCTCGAACAGGGCATGGTGGAAGAGGACTTCAAGGAACTCGCGGCGGCGGGAGTGAAGTTTCTGGGCGAAGTGGGACTGGGCAGCGTCAAAGACGGCACGACGGGACGGCGGATGGTCGCGTGGGCCCGCAAATACGGCATCCAGAGCACCATCCACACAGGCGGCCCATCAATTCCGGGGTCGAGCCTCATCGACAAAGACATGGTGCTCGAAACCGACGCGGATGTGATCGGGCATGTGAACGGTGGGCACACGGCGCTGCCGGACGACCAGATCACAGAGCTATGCGAACGCTCGCCGCGCGCGCTGGAAATTGTGCACAACGGGAATGAGCGGGCCGGGTTGCTGGCATTGCGAACTGCAAAGGAGTTCAGGCAGATGCATCGGGTGATTCTGGGGACGGACTCACCCGCTGGCTCGGGCGTGCAACCGCTGGGAATTTTACGAATGATGTCGATGCTCTCTTCACTTGGCGAAATTCCCGCGGAAGTGGCTATCTGCCTGGCAACGGGCAACACAGCAAAGATGCGCAATCTGAACTGCGGGCTGATTGCTCCAGGGAGAGAGGCGAGCTTCGTGTTTCTTGACATGGCGCAGCAGTCGGCGGGCAAGAACCTTCTGGATAGCATTCAAAAAGGAGACCTGGCGGGGGTGGGGATGGTGATCACGGATGGCGCGGTTAGCATTCAGCGCAGCCGAAATACGCCGCCGGCAACGCTGGTGCCAGAGGTCGTGAAGAGATGAGTGGTCGGATAAGTAACCCTGCTCGGTGTCTCGCGCTACGATCCGGTCACAGCGAAGTTGTCGCCGGAAGCATAGCTACAAAATCAGTGGTCAGGGGCTGGGGGGCAGGGATCAGGATTGGGCTTTTCTTTGTATGTACCGCGCTTGCGCCTTGCTGCATCGCCCAGGGCGCAATTCCTGATTGGTGCCGCGCCCTCCCGCATCCGGAATACAAGAACCTGCAGCGCATTCCCGTCAGCGATGCGTGGTTTGAAGTTTACAAGCCCGCCCCGGGAGTGTTTGCCATCTATGAACCTCACCAGTCTGAGGAGACGATTGGGTATCTGATCACGGGGACGAAACGAGCGCTGTTGTTCGATACAGGGATGGGGATCAGCGATATCAAGGAAGTCACGGCAGAATTGAGCAAGTTGCCCGTCATTGTGCTGAACTCGCACACCCACGACGATCATGTAGGAGGCAACTGGGAATTTAAGACGGTTTACGGCATGGATACGGACTTCACGCGCGCAAATGCCAAAGGCTCGCGCGAAGACGCGCAGGCCGAAATCGCTCCCGGCGAGATCTGCGGAGCGTTGCCGAGAGATTTTGACGCGAAGTCCTATCGCACGCGGCCCTGGAGGATTACGAAGTACATTCACGATGGCGAGAAGATCGAGTTGGGAGGGCGATCGATCGAGGTGATTGCGACACCCGGGCATACTCCGGACGCAATCTCATTGTTCGATCACGCGAACGGGCTGTTGTTCACCGGAGACACTTATTATCCCGCGCCCATCTGGCTGTTTCGTCCGGAGACGGATTTGAATGCTTATGCGGCGTCCATCCGGCGACTGGCAGCCCTCGCGCCCCGAGTGAAGGTAGTGCTGGGGGCGCACAATGTTCCGGTAGCTTCGGCTGCCGTGCTGCCCAGGTTGGTATCTGGCTTTGATGCGGTTCGGGCAGGCAAAGTGGTCGGTAGGCCGGCGCCGGGCGGGAAAGTGCTGTACACCGTGAATGGCATTACATTTTTGATGCGTGCGCCGTAGGCAGCCACGCTTCGCCTACATGTTCTCTTCCTCTGTGTTGCTCGGTGTCCCCTGTGGTGTCTCGCACTGTTCAAATCCGAAAGTGGCAATCTACAATCTCAACATCGAGAACGCAGCATAGGAGAATCATGGTGTCCCGCGACTACATTTTCTGGGAGGTGGATGTGCAGCGTGATTTCATGCTGCCAGGAGGCAACCTCTACGTTCCCGGAGCAGAGACGTTGTTGCCCAATATCCGCCGCCTTACAGATGCGGCGCGCCAGGGAAAGGTCTTCCTCGTTTCGCATGGATGTTTTCACACGCCCAACGATCCCGAGTTCAAGACTTTTTCCCCGCACTGCGTGAAGGGAACTCCTGGCGCAGAGCTAGTCCCGGAGGCGCTGACCGGCAAAGTCGCGCGTATTCCTAATGATGCATCCGCCACGCTGCCGGAAGACTTGTCCCAATACCAGCAGGTCCTTCTCGAAAAGCAGACGTTGAATGTTTTTGAAAGCAGGCACGCCGACGAACTGGTTCGGCGGCTGGGCAATCACGCTGAATTCGTCGTGTTCGGAGTGGTGACCGAATACTGCGTCAGCTTCGCCGCAAGAGGTTTGCTGGAGCGAGGCCGGCGCGTCGCCGTCGTGCAGGATGCGATCGAGACCCTGAAAAAAGACGACGGCGAATCCAGCATGGCAGAACTGGAGCAGCTGGGAGCGAGGCTCACCACTACCGACGAGGCTCTGGCCGCGCTCGGCTGAGAGCCTGGTTTCGTGCGCTAGCGTCGATCATGGTCCCGATCGTGGTCGCGATTCCGATCGTGGTCTCCATGGTTGTGGCGCCACGTCCAATATTCTTTCTGGTCTTGCGGAGGTAGCCTGCGGAAATCGCGCTGCGAATCGCGACGAGTTTCATTGGCCCACTGTCGATAATAGTAGTCCTCGTCCCCGTTCCACTGGTGATAGTCCGTGTAATAAGGGTCGTACACCCGATAAGCACGATGGCCTCCACAGGCCACCCCGGCCATAGAAAACAGCATCGCGCCCGCCAGCACCAACGAACTCATCCGCCCACGAATCATTTCCAGCCTCCTCCGGCGAAAACACGGTAGAAACCAGTTAGTTGCTCAGATTTCCATCCTGGTTTCAACTTTCCCGCGGCTCGGCGCTGCCTTCCAGCAGCCTGACGATTCCTTCCGAACCATATTTCTTTTCCTTTCGAAACCTTTTCAATGGTCAGGCCTTGTAATAGACTACTCAGTCCTTTTCCTTGGAGGAATTTACGTTGGCGAATCCGCTGTGCAGGCTTTTGGAATTACCCGAGCAGGAGAAGGTTGAGCGCGGGCTCGAGCATACTCCCCGGGAGATCTGGCAGCAGCCCGACACCTGGAAGACCACCTACCAGGTGTGTGGGGCAAACCAGACTGCACTGGGCGACGTGTTACGGCGCGCCGGAATCGGCCGGGGAAGTACCTCCTCCCCCGCCGTCTATCTCGTGGGCGCGGGTACGTCGGACTACACTGGCCGGGCGCTCGCTCCTCTTCTGCGCAGCCGGCTGGGATGTGATGTCTGGGCTTTGCCCAGCACCACGCTGTTGACCGAGTTCGATGACTTCCATCGCGCCGGACGCGAGTATTTGTGGATTTCATTCTCCCGCTCCGGGGAGAGTCCGGAAGGAGTTGCGCTTCTCGATCGCGCACTGCAGAAGCGGCGCGAGATCCGGCATCTGGTTATCACCTGCAATGCAGAGGGGCCCATGGCCAAGTTGTGTGCACAGCACCCTGACCGGGCCTTTGCGCTCGTGCTGGACGACTCGGTTAACGACCGCGGGCTTGCCATGACCAGTTCATTCACCAACATGCTGCTGGCCGGACAATGTGTTGGCCATCTCGATGATTTCAGCGCGTTCGGTAACATTGTTGCCCAACTGTCCGAGTGCGGTAGGAAGTTCCTTCCCGAGGCGGCGGAAGCGGCTGCCGAGGTCACCACGCTGGGATGCACGCGGGCCGTGTTCGTGGGCTGCGGCGTGCTGCGCGGAGTGGCCGACGAGTGCGCCCTTAAAGTCGTGGAGTTGAGTTCAGGAAAAGTGACGACTCTGGCGGAAACTCCGCTGGGCCTGCGTCACGGGCCAATGTCCAGCGTGGACAGCCAGACGGTTTTTGTGGCGTTCCTGTCGAGCGATGCCCGGCGACGCGGTTACGAGATGGACTTGCTGCGCGAAATGGATCGCAAGCGCCTCGGCAGGGTGCGCATCGTTGTGACTGCCGGAGATGGCGCCGACGTAGCTCAGCTGGCTGACTATTGCCTCTCCGTCGGACCGGAGGGCCTCGTTGATCTTTATCGTCCAGTGCTCGACGTGATGCTAGGGCAACTGATCGGACTGTTCGCCTCGATGCGCTGCGGCCTGAAACCGGATCAGCCCAGCCCCAGCGGAACCATCACGCGAGTGGTGCAGCCCATCGCTATTTATTCCTGAGGCGCCACATGAGCAGCGGACTGCCGCCTCACTCTACGGGATGGCTGACTTCACTTGCCTGCGGCACCAACTGGCGATAAACAAACTCAGGAACATCGCCGTTCCAATATCCCGCGCTTCGCGCGTACCCCACGATTCCGAAGAATAGGACTGCCACTCCCGCTGCTATGGCCCATGCGGGAATGCGGCCTTGCTTGGGTGCGCGCGTCCACTGCGGCAGAGCCATCTGCAGGGCGCCTTCGGCGGGACAGACGGCAACGCATTCCATGCATCCCGTGCACTCCGCGGATTTGAT
>JAICJP010000419.1 GCA_025928375.1 Candidatus Sulfotelmatobacter sp. | reverse complement strand
TTCAAGGCGCTCAATATTCTTTTCGGACAGCGTCTGGCGAACCAGTGGACCTCGCGGCCCAACTCCAATCCGATGTTCAACGGAGCGCCGCCATTGCAGTACCTGAGCCGGGGCGGTGTGCCCGCCATGATTGGTGTCCGTCGCCTCCTGGATAGCAGGCGCGGCGGACGATAACTCTCCACGACTGAGAAGAAACAGCAGAGAAGGTCGAAGTGCTCCCCACTATTCCCCCCACTACTCCCATTGACCAGCGCGACACGCATCGTCTCATTCCGGCGCAGTTTGCCGATGGCGGGGTGTCTGTGCTCAACCGGCTGACCGACGACCCTGACATCCTCGAAAGCATTTTCCAACTGGATAATGCGACCAACGATCGCTTGCTGGCTGAATCCCGTCTGGCGCCCGGCATTGATGAAAGGGAACTGGTCTTTGGGATCCCGTCCTATCGCATCATCAATGCGGCGTTCTGCCATCCAGCGCCTGCGGGATCGCGCTTTAACTCTTCCGATCGTGGGGCATGGTACGCATCGTTTGAATTGCCGACTTCACAAGCGGAAGTGGCCTATCACCGGCGGCTGTGGCTGCAGGAAACCGCGTGGGACGAACCGGACGAATCGGAATATCTCGATTATATGGCGGACTTTCGCGCCGAGTTCCACGATCTGCGCCGTTCCAGCGAGCACTCCAAGTGTCTTTCACCCTCTTCCTATGCGGCATCGCAAGCGCTTGGGGCGCAGCTGCTCGAACTGGGATCGAGCGGAATTGTGTATCCCAGCGTACGGCGTGCGGGCGGGACCTGTATCGCGAGTTTTCGACCGGTACTGGTGATCAATGTTCGCAAGGGCTATCTATACAGGTTCACGTTCGCCGACTGGCGATCCGACGCGAAGATCCGGCGAGCGTGACACCTGCGGAATTCCGTACAGTTCAGGCTTTTCCGAAGGGATCTTCCAAGGATGGGCTTTGCGAAGTGAATAATTCCGCGCCGTTTTCCGTGACGTGCATATCGTCTTCGAGGCGGATGCCGAATTCGCCACGAATGTAGATTCCCGGCTCGTCGCTGGTCGTCATGTTGGCCTGCAACTTCGTCTTGTTTCCGCGAACCAGATAAGGCCACTCGTGCCCATCCATCCCCATGCCATGCCCAAGGCGGTGGGTGAAGTACTTGTAGTCGGGCCCATACCCGCCATCGGTCACTACCTTGCGAGCGGCGTCATCGATAGCGCCGCATTCCACTCCCGGCCGCGCCGTCGCCAGCGCCGCGGATTGCGCACGGTGCACGATGTCGAAGACGCTCTTCATCTTCTCGCTCGCCTTTCCCAGCACAAAGGTTCGCGTGATGTCGGAGGCATAGCCTTCGACCATGCAGCCTCCGTCCATCAGCACGATTGTGCCTTCGTGAACGATCTGGGGAGTCACCGAGCCGTGCGGGAACGCAGAGAACTCGCCGACCTGCACATCCGCATCCCCGGTGAATCCCAGTTGCTCATGCGCTTGACGGACCAGTTCTTCGACCTGGGGCTGAGTCATGCCGTCCTTAAGTGCCTGGTAAGTGGCTTCGTACGCCGCAAGCGTGACATGCGCTGCCAGGCGCATTAATGCGATCTCGTGTGCGCTCTTGATCATCCTGCAGCCGGCGGTCACCGGAGTCGCACTGGTGATCGTGGTCTGCGCCGCTGCTTTGCTGATTCCTTCGGCAAAGACGAAGCGCACGGTTTCTTCCAGGCCCAGTTTTCCGCTGGCAATGCCTCGATCTTTCAGGCCTTGCGCGATCAGATGATACGGGCTCTGATCTTCCCGCCAAATGCGCACATCCGGGCTTTCTCCTTCTGGAGCGTGGGCGATCTGCTCGCGGGCGCGCCCTTCTTCGAACGCCGGACATACGTAAAAGGGCGAGCCTTTCTGTGGAAGCACGAGCGCGAACGTTCGCTCCCCGCCCCACCAGCGAATGCCGGTGAAGTATTTGAGAGAGGTCCCTTCCATCAGGAGAATGCTATCGAGCGCGTTTTCGGACATGAGTTGGCGGGCGCGCTCCCAGCGCTGTACACGTTCCTCGCGCGTGATCGGAGTGGCTTCGCTCTTGCGGGATTTCAGGCCTGCGATGGAGGGCGCTAGTTTTTGCTCTGAGCATTCGGTCGTGCTCGCTGCGGCTCGTACGCTGGACACCATCGCGACTCCCGCAGTGATGCTGCCAGCCTCAAGAAATTTGCGCCGTGAAATCATGAAGCCTCCCGTACAAGACATTTCGTCCGGACATTATAGGGCTGATCTACGCTATTCTCCCTTCTCAATGGAATCGGGATTTCAATGCGCCTCGTGTGGCGAATGGAATGTGACCTCGGTGGATGAATCCGCCGGCCGCCGCCAAAGCTACGTGGAAGATTGCCAGGTCTGTTGCAAGCCGAACGTTTTGCACATCGAGTATGACGTCGCAGCCGGGGAATTCTTCATCACCTCGGAATTGGAATAGCATTTTCACGCCGAAGTTCTCGAACTGACGCCTGGGTTATAGTTGCCTGTCCTAGGTAGAGACGTTGCAGGCAACGTCTCTACGAAAAGCAGACCGAGGGGGAGGCGTTCATGGCAACTGGTTACAGCGCTGGCAGGATGGTCGCTCATAACATGGTCACCACTCAGTTCGAACTGGATGGCTTCCGCGTGACGCGCACCTTGGGCGTGGTGCGGGGCATCGTCGTGCGCTCGCGTTCCATCTTCGGAACCATCGGCGCGGGCCTGCAGACGCTGGTGGGGGGGAACATCACTCTGCTGACCAACCTTTGTGAGAGGACTCGTCAGGAGGCATTCGATCTTATGCTGCAGCATGCCGCCGAGCTGGGGGCAAACGCGGTGGTGGGCGCGCGCTACGATGCGACTGAGGTCATGCAGGGAGTCACGGAAGTGCTGGCGTATGGAACCGCGGTATTCGTGGAAGCGGCGAAATAGAGGAGATCAGTCGCCGCTGGCGTGAGTCTGCGTGGGCACCAATACCAGGCGAGCACGGGCCGGCTCAGGTTCTGCGGGATGACGGAACGCGGAAAGAATCGAGAACACGGCCACATACGCAGCCAGAATACCGAAGCCGAGTGAAGCGACGACAGTGAAGCAGAGGACCACGGGCATCATCCACGAGTTCACGACCGACCACCTTTACAAGTGTTATCTGATGCGATGCTCCGCAATCCGTATACCTGCGTTTTTCGCCTGCGGCAGCGTACAACTCCAAATCTACCTTCGTTGACGCTCCGCGCTATTGACGACTAAGATACGGAGTAGAGCTGTGCATTCCTACTTTCGAACAAATCTGTGGCCCTGTCGACGTTACGGAAGGGCCAGTGCTCCCGGCGAATGATGGCGATTACCAAGATCTCTGTCCGGGGCGCCCGGCAGCACAATCTAAAGAACATCAGTGTGGAAATCCCCCGTAACACGCTGACCGTGGTTACCGGGCTTAGCGGTTCGGGAAAGTCATCGTTGGCGTTTGACACCATCTACGCCGAAGGCCAGCGCCGCTATGTAGAGACGCTTTCCGCGTATGCGCGCCAGTTCCTGGATCAGATGGAGCGGCCCGATGTCGATGGCATCGACGGACTTAGCCCCTCGATTTCGATCGAGCAGAAGACCACCAGCCGCAGTCCCCGCTCCACCGTCGGGACCATCACCGAAATTTACGACTA
>JAICJP010000334.1 GCA_025928375.1 Candidatus Sulfotelmatobacter sp. | reverse complement strand
GGCAGATTTCCCGGATAGATGTAACGCAGGCCGGATTCCCGGCCAATTGCCGCGGCCTTTAGCAGATCTTCCGGCGTGGTATCGCGCGGCTCATTCATTTTGTAATCGCCGTGGAAGGCGGTTACGTGCCACGGAATGTCGGGGGAGACGCTCGCCACAAATTCCGTGAGCTTGCGCAGTTCATCCTCGGAATCGTTGAAGCCGGGAATGAGCAGGGTCACGACCTCAAGCCACAGCCCCATGCCGTAAATGCGCCGAATGCTGTCGAGGATTGGCCCGATGCGTCCCCCTAGTTCGTGATAATGGCGGTCATCGAAACTCTTTAAATCAACTTTGTAGAGATCAATCCAGGGCCTTATGAAATCGAGGACCTGCGGAGTGCCGTTGCCGTTGGAGACGAATCCGGTGAGCAGGCCTGCCGCTTTCGCTTCTTTGAAAATCGCAACCGCCCATTCGCTGGTGATCAGCGGCTCGTTGTAGGTGCTGACCAGGACCTTCGCGCCCTGGTCCAGGGCGTCGCGAACCAGACCTTCCGGCGAGACCTCGACCGGCGGCGAGACAGCGTTAGGATCCCGCAGCGCCTGCGAGGTTACCCAGTTCTGGCAATAACCACAGTGCAGATCGCAGCCCAACATTCCGAAGCTGTAGGCGAGCGCGCCGGGATAAGCATGGAAAAAAGGCTTCTTTTCGATGGGGTCGCACTGCATTCCGGCGGTGTAACCCCAAGGCGCGTAGAGAGTGCCACCACGGTTAAAGCGCACCTTGCAGGCGCCGGCCTGTCCTTCGGGAATGGGACAGCAGTGGCCGCAGGAGAAGCAGCGCACGCGACGATTGCCGAGATCCTCGTAGAGCGATGAATCGGCTTGGCGGACTCTCTCGTCGAGAATGTCCCGCAAGGTGGGCACAGGAAAACCTCTTGTCTATATTTTAACGCGTCGGGCGGGGATGGCGGCTGAGGGCTTCGACTTTCAGCTGTCCAGCTGCGGGTTTCGAGTTGGGGTGATGGGTCTGCACCCAGCGAACCGCATCTGCCTCAATGGCTGTGGTCTGGGAACGAGTGAGGCGCGCTCGAACTACGGTGCCGAGCGTGGTGCTCGCTTCATCGCCACTCGTTCGTGCGACTACCATCCAGAAGTAAGCCCGGTTCACATCCTGCGGTACACCGCGACCGCTGTAGTAGAGAGATCCAAGCTTCGCCTGGGCGGGAACGTATCCCTGTTCGGCGGCGCGAGTGAACCACCGAACCGCCTCGACCTCGTTCAGCTTCACTCCCTGTCCGGTGGCGTAGCGAAGGCCTAGCGCGTTCTGAGCGGCTACATCTCCCTTCTGGGCGACTTCGAGGACTTGCTCAAAGGAAGTGGCCTCAATCGATGTGGTGGAAGGGCTCAGCGGTTGCGGGTTCGCCGGTTGAGGGGATTCAGACGAGGCCAAAACAGTCGGCAGATGATCCTGCGCGCGGGAGTGCAACTTCGTGAGAATCCACGGGCCTCCTTCACTCTGAATCCAGGGAGCAAGCGCCCATCCCAGGGCAAACATGATGGTCGCTGCAGCGCAAACCAGCAGAATCAAGTGGGACCGGGGCAGGGTGATTCCGGAGGCGTTCTTCTCAGCTGACGATTCGCTTGTTGTTTCTTCTTCTTTTTCTGGAGCAGCAAAAAGCACATTGCCCGTTTGATAAATCGGGGCTTTCTTTTCCACTGGCTTGAGAAAAGGCAGGTTCTCGACACGCGCTGCGCGGTGAGCCGCCTCAATCACGACATCGGCGAGACGTTGTAACACGGCACTATCGGCATCGGAAAAAGCGTGCGGGTGCGGCGCAAAGATTTCGATTAGCCCGACGGCATTTTCACCGACCCGAACCGGCACAGCCAATAACGAGCGAATACCCAAAGCCCGGCAACTGTTGCGATCCACGCGCGTGTCGGTTTCACTGTCGTCGCAGCGCAGAGGCTGCGATCGCTTGACGCACTCTCCGGAGAAGCCGGTTCCGATTTGCAGACGGGCCCCGATGGGCGGGGCATCCGAGCCGGAACTGGCGCAGCAGATCATGGAATTGGCATCGGCATCCGCTAGGGCAATGGCAGCGCCGGACGCGCTCACGAGGGACTGTCCACGTTCGGCAATGAGCTGCAGGGCGCGCCGGAAGTCGGAGCCGAGAGCTTCCACCTGCCGCCGTACAGCACCGACCGCGGCCAGCGTATCGGTATAACCGGGGCGCGGAGGGACAGCATCCTGCGCCAGAGTGAGCGTGGCGACTTCGGTTTCTCCATTGGCCACACCTGCCATGACATTGACGAACAGCCACTCGCGCAGGCGCGACAGGGACTCCGAGGGGAGCTCAGAAAATCGAACGCCCGCCCGGCCCGACTCATGCGACCAGACCACCTGTCCCGTTGTGTAGATATGTTCCGGGCACTCGGCTAGTTCAAGGCAGAGGTTGACGGTTTTTTGTACCTCAAGAGGCGTGTGACATTGCAGAGCGATTCCATCCTCGCTGATGTTGAGGATCTCGTGAAGATCGAGCATGGCGCCTTGCGATTGGGCGCTGAAACTGGCGTACGCGGGCGTTTGAATTTTGTGGCGCACGCGCCGACGCCGGTTGGCTACGGCGGGTGACAGGGACGAATTTATGGCTGCCATGAGGACGGGCCCGAACTCTTAACGCGTACATATTAGCGCGGGATCGGGCAAAAGTATGCAACCAAGAACACGTTTTCGCCCAAAAACGGCACCTGCGGAGAAAACAGGCGGCCCACTTAACCGGCGCGCTGCAGAAGCTCGGCCTGCTTCAAGCTAGAAATGCGGGAGATGGCGGCTACCATCATCCCGGAAAGCAGTTGCATGGTGGCCACATCGCGCTCATCAAAAGCGCCCGGAGAAGTGGACAGTACTTCAAAAACTCCCAAAGTGCGGCGGTAATGGCGGAGCGGGGACACGAGAATGGAACGAACTCCCAAGCGCCTGCAGCTTGCCAGGTCCACGCGCGGATTCCGCTCGGCGTCATGGCACAGCATGATTTCACCGGTGCGCACTGCCTCAGCGGAAATACCAATATCGGTTTGGAGGCGGACGCCAAGATCAGGAGCAGTACGTCCGGCGCGGGCTCGGCAGACAATCTCATCCCCGGCGCGCAACGCGATGGCCGCGCCCGTGGCCGCGGTCAAATGCTGGGCGCGTTCGGTGATGGCGCTGATGGCCGGCTCCAAATCAAGTTCGGCTGGATGGATTTCAAAGTCCTCGTTCACGGGTACCGCTTTGAATCCCGACGCCGGATATGCGGCATTGGCGACACGGAGCTGACTGCGTTGCTCGAGCGACGGCATGCGGGAGTGGCCGCTAAGGGCGATGGCCTCGGGGTCCGGAACGGTGCGGAGCAGATCACGGACGAGGTTGTTCAATTCGCAGTCGGTAATCAGGTGCGCGGCCTGCTGCTGGAGCAGCGAGCCTCCCAGCACACGAGAGAGCCCCAAGACGGCCTGGCTTCCGCATGCCGGGCAGGATGGCTTGTTGCTCGTACTGATCAGCTCACATTGAATGCAAAATGTCGCCGACTGCAGAGGGACAAAATTCAGGTCCCTAAAGGTAGAGCCATACACAGTCTTGCCGAACATAGCTGCTGAACCCTCGCTTCCCGTCCACGGTGCAGTCGAAGGTAAATACAGCGGGAACACTACAAAAGTAACGCTAGTGGTTCCGGGGTGTGGAAAAATTGGGCTAAACCTATGATTCGGCACCGGCTATGCAAAACCTTGCACACGAACGGCCCGGCACGTGATGCAAACAGCAGCGAGCGGTTTGCCTGGCTTTTTTCTGCGACGGAGCGTTGAATTGCGGCAGGAGCTGGGGTATGCTCTATTCACATTTACGGGTCCACTTGTGGACCAATAGGGGAAACAATGACTTGGACAGCGCCTGCTTTTGAAGAAGTTTGCCTGAACTGCGAAATCAATTCGTACGCCAGCGCCAAGCTGTAACGATACCTCCCCCCGCATCCGCCCTGAGACTAACGGCGCAGGATGACTTCTGCGATCCGCTCGGAAGCGTGCCCATCCCACAGAGGAATTCCGGGGCTTGTCTCTCGCGGCGCAGGTTCCGATTCGGTCCTGAGTATCTGTCTGGCTGCTTGCTTCAGTTTTTCTAGATCTCGACCCACAAGTTGATTTGTCCCCAGGCTCACTGTGATGGGCCGCTCGGTATTCTCTCGAACCGTGAGGCACGGCACGTGGAGGTAGCTGGTCTCTTCCTGAATGCCGCCGGAATCGGTAATGACCATGGCAGCCCGGGCCTGCAACGCCAAAAAACTGAGATACGGCAAGGGATCGAGCAACTGCAGACGTCCGTTCGCCGCAATCGAGGAACCCAGCGCACCCAGGCGTTGGCGGGTTCGCGGGTGGACTGGAAAAATGATGTGGAGTCGTTCGCTCAGTTGCGAGAGTGTCGAAAGCATCTCCTGCAACCACGGCAAATCATCAACGTTGGACGGACGGTGCAGAGTGACCAAGGCGTACGGGCACGATGGGTCGACGGGAAATTCTTTTTTCGCTTGAGGTAACAAACGCACCAGCGTGTCGATCATGACGTTACCGACCAGATGAATCTTGCCTGGGTCGATACCTTCCGCGCGCAAGTTCTCGTTGCCATCTTGCGAGGGCGAGAAGAGCAGGTCCGACAGCTGATCTGTGACGAGCCGGTTGATCTCCTCTGGCATGCTGCGGTCCCGGGAGCGCAATCCGGCTTCGACGTGCGCCACGCGGATCCCGATTTTCGAACACACCAGTGCCGCCGCAATAGTCGAATTGACGTCCCCGTAGACCAGCACGATATCTGGTTTGCGCTCCATCAAAACTGGTTCGATGGCGGTCAGGACTGCAGCCGTTTGTTGCGCGTGCGTTCCAGAGCCCACGCCGAGGTTGCAGTCCGGCATGGGCATTTGCAGCTGTTGGAAGAACACGTCCGACATGGCGGAATCGTAGTGCTGCCCAGTGTGAATCAGGGTCTGCCGAACTCCAGGGTGCAACGCCAGTGCGCGCAGCACGGGGGCCGCTTTCATAAAGTTCGGGCGCGCGCCGACCACGTGAAGAATGTGCATGGGAACTGGATCAAGGAACAGAAAATTCTATCCGCTTCTAAAGAGAGAAGCGATTATCCGGCCTGTGCGGG
>JAICJP010000282.1 GCA_025928375.1 Candidatus Sulfotelmatobacter sp. | reverse complement strand
TGCTCATTTCTGATTCGATACCCGATGATAGCAGCGCCATCAGGATGAAGCGGTGATAAGAGATGTTCCGTCGTGATCAGGAACGAGTGGACTTGCCCGAAATCGACATGGAGGAAACGCCTTGTGCGCGCTGACAGCACGGTCCGGGAGGAATGGCGGCACCGTGCGGACACGTTCGAGGGTGCCCGAGAAACGTGCAGATCTTATCTGTAGCTTCCGGCGAGAGAATGTGCTCAAACTTGCATGCCTGCTGCTCGATCTCGCTTTCGCTGTCCATAGCCAGACTGTCGGTGAACAGGCGTTCCGCCAGGCGATGGCGTCTAATAATGCTGGCAGCACGCTCGCGGCCGCGCGGCGTGAGTTCGACAACGATGCTGCCATCCCCGACCGAGGCCGACAGGGGCTTGAGAGCATCATGGCAAGGATTCACAAACGGCTTGTGATCGTGCGGATGCGGCGGATGTGGCGCCCCGACCACCAGGCCTAACTGAATCATCTTTTCGATTGCCATGCTCACCGGCAGGGCCCCGTGGACTTCCATCCGTTCGACCTCAGCGATTTCTTCATGCTCCGCCAGAACCCACAATTCTTCCAATACCTCGTCCAGTTGCTCTTCATCGGCGAGCGAGAAGATTTCCTGAGAGGCAATCTTTCCATGATGCAGTTCAATGCGACGGTCGGCCAGCCGGGCGACGACCGGGTCATGCGTAACCATCACAATGGTGCGTCCCTGCTGGTGAAACTCGCGCAGCAGGCGCAGCACGATTTCTTCGTTCTGCGCGTCCAGATTTCCCGTGGGTTCATCCGCCAGAATGATGCGCGGGTCGTTGATCAGCGCCCGCGCAATGCACACCCGCTGCTGCTCGCCGCCGGAGAGCTGCGAAGGCACATGATGCGCGCGATCTCGCAGGCCCACGCGCGCCAGAGCCTCGACTGCTTCCTTTTCGTCGGTCATGCTGTGAAAGTACTGGGCCAGCATTACGTTCTCGACCGCCGTGAGAAAGGGAATGAGATGAAACTGCTGGAAGATGAAGCCAATCTTCTCGGCGCGCACGCGGTTTAATTCAGAAGCGGAAATTCCGGCGACGTTTTGTCCGTCCAGCCAGATTTCTCCCGAGGACGGCTGGTCCAGGCATCCGATCAGATTGACGAGAGTTGATTTCCCGGAACCCGAGGGGCCCATGATCGACAGCCACTCGCCAGGCGTGACATGGAGAGAGATATGGTCGAGCGCGTGGATGGCGCCATTGTCTTTCCCCGCGCCATTACCCGCTTCTTTGGCGGGGTAGAGCTTGGTCACATCCTTGATCTGAATCATTTCACTCACCCCTCAAGATCACGGCGGGCTGCACGCGGCGCAAGAGAGAAATGGGCACGATGGCTGACAACAGTGTCACGGCGATGCTGCCAACCAGAACGATGGGCAGTACGCTGAACCGGGGATACACCGTAGCATGAAAATTAGCACGCCCGATCCAGGCCGCGATGCCGATTCCCACCAGGAATCCAAGGATTGCTCCGGCGGCGCCCAAGGCGGCCGCTTCCATCGCAAAGAACCCGTTGAGCAAGCGTCCGGAAGCGCCTAGAGCTTTCATAATCGCGAAATCGCGGCGGCGGTCGAATACCCATCCCATTAAGGTCGAGAGCACGCAAAGCGCCGCCGTCAGAATGATGAGCGCCGAAGCGGCGAGCAGCGTAGCGCGCGTTTTGCCCAGGACTCGAGCTTCGCCTTCCATGATCTGCCGAACCGGACGCACGTCCGCTGCAGGAATCGTCCCGCTCAATTGGGTCATCATGGCCGTGACTTCCTCAGGCGAACCGCTGGCGGCTACTTCGATGGTCGAAGGTTGAACCCCAGTCCACTTTATAAATTCGGGTAAGGAGATGTAGATACGGCTATCCTCGGCTGCTCCGGTCTGAACTGTGCCTGCGGGAATTAACTCCAGAGTCTTTCCCTGAAAATTCAGCGCGAAGGACTGGTTCTTCGGTGAGACCAGAGGCAGGGCGCGAACTCCCACCAGCACTTGATCCGCGGCTGAAGGCCAATTCGACACGGACCACCATTTGTTCAGTTGGCGCACGCGGTCAAAATCCGTACCCGCGACGACGATCGGCTGTCCATCGGCAGTTCGCGCAACTACCAAGGCGAATGGCGCTGCGGAGCCATGTCCAGCGAGAACGGAATCTACGCGCGCCAGCGCTTCGGCGGGAAGGGAAGCACCGTTCTTCCCAACGAGGATAATGTTTGCGCCATAGTTGCGGAATTCGCGCCGCAGCTTTGCCTGCACATCCACATAGAGGTTGAGCATTGCGGTGGCGACTGCCGCAGCCACCACCATGGCGAACAGCGCGGAGGTGGCGCGACCCCGGCGGAGAATGGCCGCGCGAACCAGCATGCGCAGCAACATGGAGCGATGGGGAGCGTGCTCGCGGCTGGCGGCCAGATCGCGTGCCTGGTGCGACATGGGCGCGCTCACAATTCACCTCGCAACGCGAACACCGGATCCAGCTTTACCGCTCTGCGAATTGCCGCCGCGCTGCCGGCGAAGGTCACAATCACTGCAATCGCGAGGATCACGGGCAACAGCACTGGCGGAATCGCGATATCTGAATTGAAGATGGAATGCCCGATCTGATGTGCCAGCACAGTACCGATCCCGAAGCCTGCGATCCCTCCAAGAAGCGCAAGCAATGCGGCTTCGGCGAAGAATACGGAAGCCACAATCAGTTTGCCCGCGCCCAGGGCCTTCATCAGTCCGACTTCGGCGCGGCGCTCGAATATGGTGGTCGCCATGGCGGCGGAAACCGCCAGCGCTGAGGCAAAGAGTGCCGCCAAGGTGATCAGGAAAATCAGGCCTTCGATGCGGGTCAGCACCGCGCCTTCATTCTGCGAGACCTGGCGGATTTGGGTCGCGTTGGAATGCGGGATCGCTTCTGTGAGTTGCAGCGCAATGGCCTGGGGATAGGGAGTGCAATACCAGCGATCGTAAATTGCGCCGGAAAGGCTCTTCGGATCACGCCGGGCAAAGGCGTCTTCGGGCTTGGTCAGGGCGCTGACATACACGCGCCGGACTGCTCCGGGTTTGCCCAGGAATTGTTGTGCGAGCGAGAGCGGGGCAACGATTTCGTCGTCCTCTGCACCGCCGCTCGACAGAATTCCGCTGACCTTCACTTGCCGTCCGGAAATATTCAGCGTGTCTCCGGGTTTATTGTCCAGTTGGGCCGCCAGCCGTTCCCCTACCAGAACGTCACCAGAGTCGTCGTTGGGCCAGGAGCCGGAGACCTTCCACCAGGGATGCGTATTGCGCACGCCCGTCGTGAACACTTCAGTTCCGTATTTCAGCTGTTTGGCGAAGTAAGTTCCGAGCAAGGTGGCGTCCTGCCGCCTGCCGGCATGCTCCACGGCCGCAGTGACCGGCAGCATGGGAGCGAATCCAGTAATGTTGTTGTGCCAGAAAATCCCTTTGATCTTGGGCAGGTCGGCTTCGTTGAGGAACGCCCCATCACTCGGAGGCTTGAGATTCACCCCGCCAAGTTCCACGTCGAGCGAATCTTCTTGCGGAGTGACAACCAGGTTGGCGCCAATGGTCCGGAGTTCGCGATTGATCTTGTCGCCGATGTCGGTAGCGACCGCAATCATGGCGGTGGCAACGGTGACGCCCAGGGTAATGGCCGCTCCCGCCAGGAGTTTGCGGCGCTGCTGCCGCCGAAATGATTCGTAAACCAGCCGCACGAACATGGCTTACTGTTGCCCGAAGATGCGCGTCCCGGCGGCAACATCGGCCTCCTCGACAATGATGGCGTCGGCGGTTTGCGTGGCCTTCAAGGGGATCGGATTGCATCCTCCAGAGGTTCCGACCGACTGGGGATTGATCGGCGCGGCGCAGTTCTTGCAGACTACGCCGTTCGCGCTTTTATAGAAGCCCACGGAACCGCAGATCTCGCAGGCATCGAAAACGGTGGCGATCTTACCGTCTGGCTTCTGATACAGCCAGAACCGCACGTCGGTGCCGTTTTCCTTGGCTTGAAAGCGATGAAGATCGCCATCGGAAACTTGGGTTAGCGGAATGGAGACCTTGCCGTTGGTGAAGGCTACCTGCGTTGCCGGCGAGAGCGCGCTCACATTTTTCGTGTACACAAACTCTGCGGTAACCATGGCGATGAAGAGGAAGGAGAACGTATAGACCGATCCCATCCAGAGGCGCTCGCGGCGCGCTGTCCACGTTGCCTTCCGGCGCTCTGCAGGGGAAGCATCGGGTGCGAGCGCGGGGACACGCCGCTTGGCCTCAAACAGCACCATCAAAGCCGCCATCGCGAAAATTGTGACGAAGAAGAACCAATCGTTGCTGACGATGGGCCCGATAATCGCCATTTCACGCTTCGATGAGGCGATTACGCCGCTTTCGGAAAGCTCATGCAGTCCGGAGATCAGCAATTGCGCGGCGACCAGGAACATAATCGCCGTCGTTACCTTGAAGAACTTCTGCAGGTTGATGCGCACGCTGCCTTTTACGAACATCACGCCGAAGGCAATGGCGCATAACACACCGAGCAGCGTCCCCAGAAAGCTCATCAGTTCAGTCGAGTTCAGCGAGACTGCGGAAAGGATGAGCACCGTCTCCGCGCCCTCGCGCAGCACCATAAGGAAAATGAAAATGAATAGGCCGAACCAGGCATCGTTGCCGGCTAACAGTCCGACTTTACCCTCGATCTCACCCTTCAGCTTGCGGCCGGTCTTCATCATGAAGACGACCATGGTGACGACGAAGAAGGCGGCCACCAGCATGATCCAGCCCTCGAACACGTCCTCATTGAGGTGGGTGCGAGAGATGACGATGGCCACGCCGATGCTGCCCAGGAACGCGGCCGCCAATGCGGCGTAAACCGTTTTACGCAGTTCGGCCCGCCCGATTTTGGTCAGGTAGGCCAGGGTGATGCCGACGATCAGCGCGGCTTCAACCCCTTCGCGGAGAGTGATAATGAATGCATCCAACATTGGAACCAACCCAATAGGGCAGAGCTACAGCCGCCCGGGCCCCGAATCTGGCTTCAATTCCGAGGCTTTGATTTTGAAAATGAATTTCAATTTCAACTTCAAGGATAGTCTTCCCCCGTGGCACCCGTCAATCCGCCGCCTCACAACCGGATGTGATTTGAATCACACTGCGCATTTTCGCCTCTGAAACGTTCATTCCTGCATTAAAGATGCGGCTCCGGCAGCAGTTCGCGCTGCTGCCAGCATCCAAGCGGGACCATGCGTTTTCTTGTTCTTGCGGCGGATTACGATGGCACACTGGCGGCGGGTGGCAAGGTGGACGATTCGACCCTGGACGCCCTCCAGCGCCTGCGCGCCTCGGGCCGGAAACTCGTCCTGGTTACAGGCAGGCACCTGCCTGATATCGGCAGCGTTTTCCCCCATCTCGACCTGTTCGATCGCGTGATCGTGGAGAACGGAGGCCTGCTATACCGTCCGCAAACGCGCGAGCAGAAGCTTTTGACCGAGGCACCCAACCAGCGGTTTCTCTCGCTGCTGCAGGAGAGGGGAGTACCTTTTTCTGCCGGCAAAACCATCGTGGCTACCTGGAAGC
This sequence comes from Candidatus Sulfotelmatobacter sp., assembly GCA_025928375.1. GTDB lineage: Bacteria > Acidobacteriota > Terriglobia > Terriglobales > Acidobacteriaceae > Sulfotelmatobacter. The sequence goes on along the minus strand of JAICJP010000282.1, from coordinate 344 downwards.
CGCACGAAGAGGAGGTGCTAGAAGCGATCCGCGATCTGGGACTAGACCTGCAGGTAATTTTCAACAAGGGCGCCGTGATGGTTTTACCCTCCGGCGTAAACAAAGGCACAGGACTCGCAACGGCGTTGCAGGAACTGCAGCTCTCTCCCCACAACGTGGTGGGGGTGGGGGACGCGGAGAACGACCATGCTTTCCTGAAGGTGTGCGCGTGCGCGGTCGCGGTCGACAATGCATTGCCGGCGCTCAAGGAGCGTGCGGATGTCGTTTTATCGAAAGCGCGGGGTGCAGGAGTCACCGAGTTGTGCGACCAACTGATCGCGCGCGATCTGGCAGACTACGATTCC
>JAICJP010000083.1 GCA_025928375.1 Candidatus Sulfotelmatobacter sp. | reverse complement strand
GGACGAAAACATCCAGACCTTATTGGTCTTGAGCGGGCCTCCCAAGGTGAACACGTAATTCTGCCGCGAGAAGGGCTGCTTCGGATCGGGAGCGGGATTCTCGATGGGAAAGCGAGCATTGAGAGCCGCCACGCGATCGTAGAAAGCCGCGTCGCCGTGCCATTCATTGCTGCCCCGCCGCGTCGTGATCACGACCGAACCCGCCGTGGTTCCTCCGGTGTCGGCATCCTCGTTGGACGTGCGCATGGCAAATTCCTGGATGGTCTCAGGAGAGAAATTCTGCAGGAATCCGCCAATGAAGTCGTCGGAATTATCGCCGCCGTCCACGGAAAGCTCATTGTTCAGGCCCGAACTACCTCCCGTAGCAACGGCTGTGATGCGGGCTTTCGTGGGGTCAGAGGGCTCCACCGGTTCGGTGCCGGGAGCGAGGTAGGCGATGTTGGCAAAGCTGCGCTCCGCCAGTGGAAGATTCTGCAAATCTTGCCGGCCGATCACGCCCTGGTGCACCGCGCTCGCCACATCCATCGGTTCCGTGGTGATAGAAGAGCTCTGGCCCTTGACGGTGACGCTCTGCGCTGAACCTGCGGGCTTGAGGGTCACTGTAATTTCGCGTACGGAACTGACTGCGATGGGAACCTCGGCGACCGCGTCGGAGAATCCGGCGGCCCTCACCACAATCCGGTATCTTCCCGGCGGCAGATCGTCGATGCGGAACTCTCCGCGATCCTCGCTGTTGGCTTCGCGCCGCAGCGATGAGCCGGAAGACTGCGCGACGACTGTGGCCTTAGGAATCCTTGCTCCAGTCACGTCCTGCACGCTCCCTCGGAGAGATCCGCGGGGGCTTTGCGCCTGGATTTGGCTGAGCAGTAGCAGGCTCGAGAGGAGTGCGGAAGCGATTTTCTTGAACAAGCTCATCTATCGAGGCAGGAGAGTGGATGAAGCGCGATCCGAAAGCCGCTTGAACTGGCGGCCGAGACGTGAGCGTATCTTGGCGCGCGGGGATACTACCAGTGCTCGTAGCTTGTTCACCACTGCGGACAAAGAGGGCCACAGGGGAATTCCTCTGTGCGCCTCTGTGCCCCCCGTGGTTTATCTTGCCTGTTTCAGTCCGACCAGGGCCGCGGCTTTCGATCCCACCGATGTTTCTTCAACTCGGCCAGCAGATTTTTGTCTAAAGGCCCCTTGTCGCTCGCGGCAATGTTCTGCTTGACGTGCTCCGGCTTTCGCATCCCCGCAATAGTCGTGCTTACCGCGGGATGCGACAGAATGAAGCGTAGCGCCATTTCCGGCAAGGCCATTCCGGCGGGCAGAATCTTCTTCAGTTTCTCCACCCGCGCGATGGTCTGCGGCAGATTCTCTGCACCGAAATAGCCTACCCGCCAATCGCCCTCGGGGAAGCGGGTTTCCAGCGTCATCTTTCCACCGAGGCTGCCTTCATCGAAGGGCACACGCGCAATGACGCCGACGTTCATCTCCTGGCAGAGCGGAAAAAGTTCGTCTTCCGGCGCCTGATCGAAGATGTTGTAGATAACCTGCACCGCATCGACCAGCCCCGTGCGAACCGCTTTCAGGCCATTCCAGGGCTCCCAGCGGTTCAGGCTAAGCCCGAAGAATCGGATGATCCCGTCCTTCTTCAGTTTCTCCACCGTGGACCGGAACTCCGGATCATTGGTCCAGGAATCGTCCCAAACGTGAAACTGCAGCACATCGATGCTATCCACCCGAAGCTGTTTCCGGATCAGCTCGGCATACTTGAATACGTGCTTGGCCGAGAAGACCTCGCTGTATTTGTACTCCGGCAGCGCAGGCCAGCGATCGTTTGCCGGCGGAATCTTAGATGCCGCATACAGCCGCTTGCCCTTGTTTCGCTGCATGGTCTCGCCCAGCAATCCATCGCTCTTGCCCTCGCCATAGGCCCACGCCGTATCAAAGAAATTGCAGCCCAAATCCACAGACAGCTGCAGCGAAGCCAAAGATTCTTTGTCATCCGATCCGCTCCAGCCGCTCATCCCCCACAATCCATAGGCGATGTCGCTGACTTCAAATCCCGTCCGGCCCAGCTTGCGGTATTTCATAATGGCGTCCTTTGGAAGGCCAACCTACTTCGGCTATGTGAACTCAGACAGCATAATCGAAGCCGCCCCGCTCGCGCTCGGACGAGCCCTGAATTCCATTTCTGGCCGCGATTCCCTATTCAGATTTTTCATAGGTCTCATCAAAATTATTGTGTCCGCAAGGTTAGCTTCGGGGTGTTTAATAGAGCTAGATCATACAGAAACAGGAGTCGCTCCCATGAAATCTGAATATCCATTTAATCCCACACCGGGCAAGAGCGAAGAAGAAATGAAGGCGCCGCCGTCCCGCTTCATTGATGAGAAGATTTCCGATGAAACCGGTACGGAAACCAACGCGGATAGCGCAATGGCGCCCGCAGGTCTGAGCAATCCTTTCTGGAACTAATCGCCGTAGTTCTCCTCAGCGCCGGTCGGAAACGACCGGCGTTTTGTTTTTCGAATCAGCGGAGAATGGGCAAGCAGAGGCAGGGGCGAGTCGCGAATTCCAGCCCTGACATTTCTTCCAGCGCCGGATGCAGCATGGAATCGCGGCAGGGCTCCAAGGTAATCACAAAAGGCAGCGAATTCTTTTCGAAGCCAGGTTTCTGCAGCAAGGAATCGATGTTCAGGTGATGGGCCGCGAGGATCTGCGCCAGCCGAGCGACGATTCCCGGCTGATCACGCACGAAGAAGCGCAAATACCATGCGGTCTCAAAATCGCTGCATACCGTAGGCCGCAACACCTGATTCGCTATCTCTCTTCTGCGGCCGGAGAGCGCCGCGGCCACAAACCTCACATCCGAAACAACCGCGACCGCCGTAGGATCGCCCCCGGCGCCTGCTCCGAGGAAAGCCATGTCGCCGCCGTATTGCCCCGACGTGAGCACCAGGTTGAGATTCCTCTGCACGCGCCCGAAGGCCGAATCCGACGGCACCAGGCAAGGCCCAACCTCGGCAAACAAAGTGTCGCCCTTCAGATCGGCGCGTGAGATTTGCCGGATCGTGCATCCCAATTGCGCCGCGTAATCGAAGTCCACGGCATCTACCGTGCGGATCGTCCGGGCTCGCACAGATTCTGGGGTTAATTGCGTGTGCAATCCCGCCAGCGCGAGAATGGCCAACTTGGCTCGCGCGTCGCCGCCATCCAGATCTTCCGATGCGTCCGCCTCGGCGTATCCGCGAGCCTGAGCTTCTTCCAAAGCCTCGCTGAAGGGGATCCTGGCACTCTCGATGCGGCTGAGGATGTAATTGCACGTTCCATTCAGAATTCCGGCAATGCCGTGCAGCCGGTCACCGCTTAATCCCGCGCGCAAAGCGGGGAGTACGGGAACTCCACCAGCCACGGATGCCCCGAATTCAAGCTGAACTCCCTTGCTCGCGGCTAATTGGAGCAGCTCGGGCCCATGGCGTGCGATCAGTTGCTTATTGGCGGTGACGACGGACTTGCCGGATTCGAGCGCGCGCCGAACGATCTGCTCCGCGGGATTGATTCCACCGATGAGCTCAATCACGATCGCAACATCGGACTCCAGCACCGAATCCACGTCCTCGGTCCAGACGACGTCGGCCGGAACCCAATCCTGCTTCTTGCGTGCAACGTTGCGATTGCAAATGTGAGTGAGTTGCAGAGACTGGTTGTCGCTCTCACATAAAATCTTGGCGACGGCCCGGCCGACCGTCCCGAAGCCGATCAGCGCAATTTTGCAGGCAGAACTCTTGTCGGCTCCGTTTTCAGGAGCGACTTTCGTCACCGACTTTGAAACGCTCTTGGACAAACCATCCGCCTGACTGAAAATGGGAATTCATATGATACGTGGCGCCGGTGCTTCCGCAAAATTGTGGGCCGTTAAAACGTGGCATGCTGGAAGAACTCCGGCATGCTCCACGGAGGCGGCATGCCGCGCCGACTGCGCATCAAAGTTGATAATATGGTGCCTGCCTGCTGCGCAACACCAGCGGGAGCATCGCGGACACGCTCTTTTACAAGCGCCTCTCGGTTTGAGCGCGGCGGTCTGCAACCCCGGCAGCGGGAGGAGAAGGAATGATTCGAAAGTTCGCCACGGCTTGCGTATTGCCATCGCTGGTGCTTGTTGCGATGCTTACCGCGGCCGCAGCCGTTCACGCCCAACAAACCCCAGCCCCGCCCCCTGAGCAACCGACTCAGAGCGAGCAGACCCAAAGCCAGACGTCCAGCAGCCAGGAAGCTGCGCCGGAACAAATTGACCGCCCCGTCAAGAAGAAGGTCAAAGGATATGAGAAGTGGACGTTCAACGTCGGCGGCGGCGCGAGTCTTACCAATGGAACCACAAAGACATTCGTGCGGGGCGGGGGCGGTGTTGCTGCTGTCGGCGCCGCGCGCAATTACAGCAGGTATTTTGGCATCCGGCTCGACTTCCAGTTCGATAATCTGCCCTTGCGAACCTCGGCGCTGCAAGCCGCACAAGCAACTGGCGCCACCAACCACGTTTATTCCTTTACTCTCGATCCCATCATCAATGTTCCCGTGAGCAGTAACTGGGGCGGCTACATCGTGTTCGGCCCGGGTTATTACCACCGCTCCGGCAAACTTGAATCTTCCACCGCCATTCCCGGCTCGGCCTGCAATTCTTTCTTCCTCTGGTGGGGACACTGCTACAACGGCAGCCTACCCATCAACGGCCAGTTTCTGCACGCCAGTCAAAATGCGTTCGGCTATAACTTCGGCGGCGGGATCACCCGCAAGATCCGCCCCAATATCGATCTCTATGCCGAGTTCCGCTATCTGCACGGCAAGCACGACAACATCACTACCGACCTGCGTCCGATTACCATTGGTATCCGCTGGTAGAAACGTCGGATCGTGACGAAAATGGGCTGAGGTCGCGATCACGAGTCGCGCCGATGAAGGAGAACCGGGAAGGGCACGACTTTAGTCGTGCCGATAGCGAAGCAGAGTCACCGCGGCTTTAGCCGCTAAGGCCAGCTGTTCTATTCAGGATTCGTTCTGTAATTCCACAGCTCCAAGTTCTGCTTCTGCAGTTGCACAAACGAAGATCCGCCGGCCCCCTTCTTCACAGAGGCGCCCGAAGAAGACTCTTGCACCGCCGATTCGACCACGCTGCGCTTCGGCGCGAGCGAACAGGCAGGGTCGGTTGCCGAAGCGTCGCCGGTCAGCAGGAACGCCTGACATCGGCAACCTCCGAAATCTTCTGCGCGGTGATCGCAAGTACGGCAAGGTTCCGGCATCCACGATTCTCCGCGGAAGCGCTGAAAGCTTTCTGATTCCTCCCAGATCCACTGCAGAGGCCGTTCGCGCACGTTCTCGAACGTCATCTGCGGTAGCACTTCCGCCGCATGGCACGGCAAGACTTTGCCCGAGGGATTGACCAGCATTAATTTCTGCCCCCACCCACCCATGCAGGCCTTGGGATACTTCGCATAGTAGTCGGGAATAACGGAGTCGATCCGCATGCGTCCGGCAAGCCGCTTCTCGGCTTCGGCAACGATGGCAACGCCCTTCTCCACCTGCTCGCGCGTTGGCATAAGCGCGGCTCGATTGGCGAGCGCCCATCCGTAGTACTGAGCGTGCGCAATCTCCACCCGGTCCGCATTCAACTGCACAATGAACTCAATCATCTCCTCGAGGTGATCCAGATTTTGCCGATGCACCACCAGATTCACTGTGAATGCAACCTTGTACTTTCGAATGGCACGGGAAAGTTCAACCTTGTGCGCGTGCGCCTTGGCACCTGCAATCCAGTTGGCCGCTTCTTCACGGGAATCCTGAAAACTTATCTGAATATGATCGAGGCCGGCACCCATCAGCGCTGCCAGTCGATGGTCGTTGAGTCCAATGCCAGAGGTAATGAGATTCGTATAAAGCCCCGCCATCCGCGCCGCCGAAACCAGTTCAGGCAGATCCATCCGCGCCACCGGTTCGCCACCAGTGAAGTGCGCGTGCAGCATGCCCAGCTTTCCTGCCTGCTGGAAAACGCCGGTCCACTCGCCGGTCGAAAGCTCCGACTGCGTTTCCGCCAGATGCATGGGATTGGAGCAGTAGACGCAGTGCAACGGGCAGCGGTGCGTGACTTCGGCAATGATAGCGAGAGGGCTAGGCAATTTTGTAATCGGGTAATTTTGCAATCGGGTAATCTGAGGGCTCCGGGTAAAGTTGCAGACAGATTACAAAATTACCCGATTACCAAATTACAAAATCCTTTCAGTAATCAACAATTCGTCTGCGCTGTAACTGCTCCAGAAACGCGCTAATATCCCCGCGAATCTTCTCCGGATCCGTCGTTCCAAACTCCTTCTGCAGTTCTGCAATGAGCTCTCCGAATGTGCGTTGGCCATCGCAGCGCTCCAGCACCTCTCGCCCTGTGCCTTGCAGTTTGATGGCGCCTTCGGGATACAGCACCATCCGGTTCTCTTCCGTTCCTCCCCAGCGGCATCCGGTGGCGAGACGTGGTCGACTATCATCCGTGGGCGCAGGCATGGCGGTTAGATGCGAAATGCGCCCGGCGCAGGCCAGCCCGGCTGTACGTAGGCGAAATAAAGGGCGTCGAGTTGCGCCCACAGAATGTCGCATTTGTCCCGCAGAGCCTGAATGGCGAGTTCCTGTTGGGCTCGGGTCTTGGCATTTTCGTAGGCGTAGTTCACGGCGTAATGCGCGTCTTCCGGCGCCTGCGTCAGCCGCGCTTCAAAATAATCCAATCCTCCAGACAGCCAGGGGTAGTGCTGGCGCAATTTCTCCATGCGCAGCGAAATCAAGTCGCGGGAGAACAACTCCGTTAACGAGGACGCCACCGCTTCCAGCAAGCTGCGGGTGCGGACGATGTTCAGATATTCATTGACTGCGAAACGAGTTGCGGGAAGGATTCCGGTTCCTGCGCGAACCTGATCGGGGTCGAGCCCGGTTGCTTCCGCCAGCTTCAACCAGCGCTTGACCCCTCCTTCGCTGGCGGCGTCCCCGTCGTGATCGATAACGCGCTTTCTCCAGGCGCGGCGAAATTCAGGGTTTGTGCCGCGCGACAGGATGATCGCGTCCTTGATCGGGATGATGCTCTGGTAATAGTAGCGGTTCAGAGCCCAGGCCTGAAGCTGTTCACGGCTGAGCCGGCCTTCATGCATAAGCAAATGGAACGGATGCTTGTGGTGGTAGCGTTCTTCGCCCACGGCCCGCAACTGGGCCCGCAGTTCGTCGAACGAAAGCAGGCGCTCAGCGCTTTCCTCTACAGTTCGAACTGCCATCCATCCTCCGCGATTTCCCAACCGGCGTTGCGCACCTGCCCGTATTCTCGACCCGCCTCGTTCAGCATGGGATTCGTATTGTTGATGTGGATATAGATTTTACGGGGACGCTGCAGTTGCGCCAACTGTGCCTGGCTGCAAGAGACGGGAACGTGTCCCATCTGCTTCGCAGTCTGCCCCGAGCCTTGAATCCGAATCAACTCGTCATCGCTCCAGAATGTGCCATCGAAAAGCAGCACATCGACGCATTCCAACTCCTCTCGTAGCGCGTCAGTGATGCGCGGGACCGCCGGCATATAGGCGAGGCGCTTGCCCGAGGGGCTTTCCACCAATACTCCCAGCGAAGCTTCGCCACCGGAAAGCTGCCCGCGTTTTGCTGAAGACACGTAGGCAGGGAAGTGCTCGCCCACAGACCGAGCGCGGCACCTGACCTTCGCATCATGACCGGCGGGACCGGTGAGTGAAAACCATGTTGCGGGAACAAAGTCAATCCACCTTACCTGCTCTGGGGCGCGCTGCAGCATGGCAAACATGGAATTGTCTTCAGCTAAGATGCGGCGAATGGATTCGGTTGCGAATACGCACAGCGGCTGCAGTTCACGCAGAAGCAGCAGTCCGAGGACGTGGTCAATATCGGCATTGAGCAAAACGGCTCCCAGAACAGGTGATTGCCGCAGGCCAGCGCCGGGATGAAGTTCCGGCGTGGACTCAATTTGGGCACGCAGGTCGGGAGAGGCTCCGAACAGGAACCACGAATTCCCGTCGGCGCTGATGGCAATCTGAGCCTGGCTTCGAGCTTTCCCCGGAAAGCTTCCAGCGCGAAGAGCACTACAGTTGGGACAAGCGCAATTCCACTGAGGAAATGCGCCGCCCGCGGCCGAACCAAGAATCTTCACGCGCATGCAGGGAGTCTAGCAGGCGATACACGAAGTTTCCGTTTCTAACAGAAACAAACGAGCTGAATCCTATCTCCTGTTCCGCGTCGAAGGCATTTGCTCTGCAGCGCTGGGCGTAGCAACTGGCGCCGGTAGCGATTCGGAAATCGCCGCCCGGTTTCCGGAAAAGCGCGAGGGCAAGGGACGATATCCGCTCCTGGTGCGCACTTTGTATTTCTTCAGTTGATCGCCCATGAGTCTGATGGAAACGCTGCGCCACCCGTTATTGGGATTGGCCTTCGGATAGTAGGTCAGGGAATACAAGTGGGCCAGGTCATCGCGGATGGAGGCGAAAGCCTGCCGTTCATCTTTCCAGTTCTTGGCGAAGTAGGCCTTTCCCCCCGTGGCCGCAGTCATGCGATCAAAAACGGCAGTAGACACGGGTTCCAGCCTCGCTTCCTGCGTGCTGATCATATAAATCGACACCCCCGCGGACTGGGCAAACTCGGCGACATCCTCGGGCGGCACTACACTCGAATTGTCCGGACCGTTGGAAAATACCACCACGACTTTGCGGCCCATATTCTGCGCCGCATCTTTCAGGGTCAGCAGCAGGCAGTTGTAGAGCGCGGCCTGGTCTCCCGCGACCGTAGAGCGGACTGCTTGCAGGACCTGGGAGCGATCCGCCGTCAACGGCGCAGCCCGCGAAAGGTCCCGGCTGTAAGAGTAGAAGGCGATCTTATCCGCGCTACCCAGCGACCGGATGAAGTCGCTGATGGCATCTTGCGCGAACACAAATCCGCGGTACATATAATCGCTGGTATCGAAGAGCACAAACACATTGGCGCCGCTGATCAGATCATTAAAGGTCTGCGGCCGCTCGGGAGAAGGTCGCGCGAGTCCCTCGGCGGGGCCCACATCCGCAAGGTCGCCAAGATTGCGGGCTGGTTCATTTCCTTCCGCAAAGGTTGCAGGTTTCTCCAGAATGCCATCTTCATATATGGCGAAATCTTTGGGCTGCAGGCCCGTGATGTAATTTCCTTTCTTGTCGGTCACAGCGACGTTGAGCTGAACCATGTTGACCGTGACGTGAATGTCGGGGTTGCTCTGCGCTTTAGCCTCAGGCCCGGAGGCAATCAAAAGGGAGACGCAAATCAGAACCAGCAGGCAAAATTTGCTAACCATGATTTAACTTCCTACTCTGCGACCCATCGGTTGGCGGATCGCTTTTTCGTTCTTAGTTTTCCAATGCAGCAGGTATTCACGGGCGTCCGGCGCTGATGGTCTCTGGGGGCTGCACCCTGCCGGCACGAAATTCATCCGCCGCTTCGTGCATGGCCCGGAGAAGCGCCGGCCAATCCTCAAATTCAGTTGCGAAAATCTTTTCCACCATCATCCGCGTGAGCTCCGGCACCAGGTGGTTCAGCATCACGGGCGAATAGCCTCGTTCATCCGCCAAGCGTGCCCAGTACAAATTTGGCGAATCCCACGACTCGGCGAGAAAACGATTCGCCTCTCCCGCGAACGGTGGCATGGGCAGCACATTCAGCAATTCAGGCGCATAATTCTGAGCCAGAGCCGGATGCGGAATGCCGAAATCGTGCGACAGGCGTTTCATGCTGACTTGATCGGGGTGCTGCCGCGAGAGTTCCTGCAATTCCTGAGTAGCGCTTCCGATCTCGGCCAACTGATCCGGGTACTTTTCCCGGAACTCTAAGGCGAGATAGAACACATCCGCGGGCATGATTTGCGACAGGATCTCGGTAATGTGCCCTGCCTCCAAATCTCGCTGCAGCTGCCTTGAGTGCTGTGGCAGCATTCGGCTCCCGAGAATGGCGACGACCTTGTTGCGCAGTTCTTGGCTCTTCACCGATGCGGTCAGGAGTTCCTCTCCAGTCCGCTGGTAAAGCGTGGCTGCATGTAATTCCACCGGGCTGACGTCCCACCAGCGCGGAAGGATGGCGCTCGCCAGCAGTTCAGGAGTGACTTCCTTCCAGATCAAGGCTTGCACGCTGCTAGGCGAAATGAAGTCCTGTTCCAGAATCGCGAGAGCATAGGGAAGATCGGCCAAGGAACCGACGAGATGGGCTCCACCTCCTGCCGGGCTTCCTTCCCCAAACAATTCCGGAGATTGCCACAAGGTCTTCAGGCCACTCACCGTGTCACCGGCAAAGTCATGTGAGCGGACCAGCAGCGGGTTATTGTGCAGTGCTTGAGCGCCGGGTGGCTCGTAATAGGCGTAATTCATGCCGACCAGGGTGTCACGCAGGAAAGAAGCGAGTTGGCCGCGAGCTTCTTCGACCTGGTGTGCCGGGGCAGAGGTGGACTTCAGCAGTTTCGGTAGATCCGTCTTCATCTGCAGGTCGGTGTGATGGCTGTTATAAACCCCGGCTGCCCATTCCTCATGCTCGCTGTTACTGAAGATCGGGCGTGGTAACTCGAATTCTTTCGTCTGCGCCGCTAACAGCATCACGTAATCCTCGGGTTGCTTGCCATGCGCCTTGTCTTTGAGCGCGTCTCCGACGATCATGAGCGTGTCCAAGGAAACCAGCCGTTGGTCATCCAGAACGGAGCGAATCCTGGCAGCACTCTCGCGATGCATCTCTTTCCCGTCCGTTCCGGATTGCGCCGGGCCAGCCAGCAAGTCGATGATTTTGTCCTGCGAGATTTTGGGTGATCCCGTGGAAAACTGAAAGAGTTGAGATACCGATGCTCGTCCGGCGTCATAAACCTGCGCCGCTGACCGGATCCCTACGAAGGGCTTAATCAATTGCTGCCACGATGGGTTCAGCTGCGAATTGGGAATCTCGCCCTGGCGCGCCAGGATCTGCCACATCCCGACATTGGCCTGGAAAATTCCCATCGCATTGCCGCGGTCGCCGGCAGCAACGTTGTGCAGCCCCTGCGCGGTTTGCAGAAAAAGAACAATGGACTGATCGTCCAGATCCCGGAACTCGGAGAAGACCCGGTACTGATCGCTGAACTCCTCGAACTTGCGCCCCATAAGGCGCACGGTGGCTGGCGCCAGACGGTGTTCCGGAGAGCGCCGCGCGTCCAGTTCGCTGATTGCAATGTAGGCCTGTAGAGGTGTTGCGTCACTCGGAGCGCGGGACAGCGCGAACATCATTCTGATGAGTTCATCTGCATTCCTGATTTGAAAATTCTGCCGCGCCCACTTACGGGTCAGGCTGGAATCGCGTTGCCGGAAAATCAGATCGTTCCACTCCTGCAGATCGCCGGGCACGAGCGGCTGCCCGGAGTCGTCCAAGTGCAGCCGCGTGGCCAGTAGCAGCATCCATGGTGCCGGGCGGAAAGAGCCTCGGGTCGCCGGCGCGGAGGGATCGGGCGCGCGCAGGCCAGTGTAGAAAAGCCGCAGCCGCGCGGGATCAGTGAGATATTCCTGTTGCCTTCCGCGGATCCGCGAAAGGACATCGAAATACGCGGCGAGCCAGCCTTTGTCTTTCGCCAGCAGTCTTGGAACGAAACTGGCGGGCGATGCCGGGCTGGCACCCACCAGGTCTTTCCACGCCGAAACTGACCGGGATCCGCCGGGCACGACGACGCCGCCATTCTCGATGCACAGTTCTCTCCCGTAAAAATCCAGGACCGCTGCATAGGGCAGGAGTTTTCCGAGCCCAACCGATTCTTTCAATTCTCTGCTGGTATCCGAATCAAGTCGGGAGAACGCCCAGTAAAGGCGTGCAATCGAGGGATCGAACAGAATCGTCTCCAGTAGGTCTCGGCTGTTCTCCCGCATGTTCTTCTTGCTGAGCTGGGTCCAGTCGCTCTCCGAGAAAAGTACGGGCACTCCACGGGAGGAGTACGGATATTCAAACCCCTTTCCCCCCTGCAACGTCTGCTCCAGGGCGGGCAGCGGAAAGCCGGAGTCAATCGCGAGAAAAGCCCGCTCCGGATCCTCCGTCAGCAAAGTAGTCTCGGCCGTTCCACAGTTTGGCCGAATGCGGTATCCCAGAATTCGCAGCAGCGGACCCGCATCGTTGCAGCCCGTCACCCGAAGAACCATGCCGGTTTGCGATGCCAGCAACGACAACTCCCTCGCCTGCACCACGTATCGCCGCAGCAGAACCAGAAACTCCGTAGGACGGGTTGAGCCCTGATATCCCTCGGTGAAAACGTTCCTGCTTAGCAAGGGCAGCACTTCATCCGGCTTGATTTTCTGGCTAATGCCGGCCATGCGCAGAAAGGAGCGTTGCGGTCCCGGAATGATGAACTCAGACGATTGGGCTGCGGGTTGAGCAGAGACGCGGTTCGGCTCGGAAGTCGATTGAGCCGCGGCCACCGGTTCAGCGCTGCCAGCGGACAAATCGCCGCCCAGCAAAGAAAGCACTAACAAAACGGAAAAGGAAACGGAAGATCTCACGGCAGGATCCCTTCGCGCCGGCGGATTTCACTTCGTCTGGAAACACGGCGCGGTAAGGCAGGGCGGTTCGCGCAGCTGATGTCCCCAGTGTTGGCCGAGGTGAGACCCAAGCCAGACCCTGAATTCGATGTCGGCAAAAATACTCCATGTCGGCCCACAATCCAAGGCTTTTTTTCAGCATTTCAGGAGATGAGATTTTGACACCACAAAATAAACCCTAAACACAGGTTGAAGCATCTCAGGAATTTCCCCTTTTCCAGATTCTTCGCTGGAATAAGCATGACCGAACAGGAAAGCTCGGCTCCGGCTGTCTCCAACCCATGGCTGGTCGCGATTGCGGTCATGCTGGCCACCTTCATGGAAGTGCTGGACACTTCCATTGCCGCCGTGGCCCTGCCTTATATTGCGGGCAGCCTGTCCGCCACCAATGATGAAGCCACGTGGGTGCTCACCAGTTATCTGGTCGCCAATGCCATCGTTCTGCCGGCCAGCACCTGGTTTTCGCTGCGCTTCGGAAGAAAGCGATTCCTGATCGCGTGCATTGTCATCTTTACCGTTTCCTCCTTCGCCTGTGGCGCCGCGACCAGCTTGGCCGTCATTCTGATTGCACGAGCGATCCAGGGCGCGGGCGGTGGCGCCTTGCAGCCTCTCTCCCAATCGATCCTGTTGGAGAGTTTTCCTCCCCAGAAACGCGGGATCGCCATGGCCGTATTCGCGCTTGGCGTCGTGGTCGCACCGGTATTGGGACCGACTCTCGGGGGCTGGCTCACCGACTCTTATTCTTGGCGATGGGCTTTTTATATCAACATCCCCGTCGGTGTCTTCGCCGTCTTTATGATTTCGCGTTACGTCCAGGATCCCGACTATGTGCGCGAGGCGAAGCCCGGGAAACTGGACGGGATTGGCCTGGGGCTGCTGGCCATATGGCTGGGTTGCATGCAGATCATCCTCGACAAGGGACAGGAAGACGACTGGTTCAGCGCAACCTGGATCCGCTGGGCGGCTCTCGTGCTGGTTATTTGTCTAGTCGGATTTTTGATTCGCGAATTCCGGCATAAGAATCCACTTGTAGATCTGCGCGTCTTCCGCCATCGGAACTTCACCCTCGGCTGTATTTTGATAGGGCTGTTCGGAGCGGCCATCTACGGATTAGTCACCCTGCTGCCGCTGTTTTATCAGGAAATTATGGGATATACGGCTCTGGCGGCAGGCTGGGCCGTTAGCCCCCGAGGCGTGGGAGCGATTATTGCCATGCCGATGATTGGTTACCTCACCGCTAAGATCGACAACCGCTACCTGATCATGTTTGGCTTCGTGCTTTTTGCCATTGCCAGCCTCTGGTTTGGCGAGGTCAATCTTTCCATTGGCCAGTGGACGTTCCTATGGGCCATCATCATCAGCGGCTTTGGTTCCGGTTGTGTATTCGTTCCGCTGTCGACCACCACGATGGCGTTCCTGAAGAATGAAGAGATCGGTAATGCTAGCGGCCTTTACAACTTGCTGCGCAATATTGGAGGCAGTATCGGAATCTCCGTGGTGAATACCATCGTCGCGCGCCATGAACAACTTCACCGCAGCGAGCTGGTGCATTCCCTCAATCCGGGCAGAGTTGAGGTACAGGGAACGATTCGAGGCATGCAAGGCTATTTGTCGGCGCAAGGGGCATCTCCCACACAGGCTCTCCATCGCGCTTACGGACTGCTGGCGCAAGACGTGAATGTGCAGGCGCGGATGTGGTCGTATGTGGATGATTTTCGCTATATGGCGCTGGTTTGTTTCGGCTGCATTCCCATCGTCTTTGCCCTGAAAAAGTCCGTGGGCAGGAAAGGCGCCATCGGCGCCGGCCACTAATGGAACAAGGATCTTGTAAATAGAGCGATGTCCACGTAGCGCCGGCCCCTTGGGCCGGCAGGTTTTGTTCATGCGCATGGTCGGTTGCGCACGACCCTATTCGCAGCCGAGCCGCTCGCTTCGCGGGGACAGCCCAGGTGGCTGTCTCTGCGTGTTCTCGGGGCGTCTTTCGGGAAAATTCGAAGAGCATTCAATTTCTGCTTGACATATTCCTATATGGGAATATATTTACTTTATGGCGAGGGCCGCTACCACTTCCGACGCTTTCAATGCCGTAGCCGAGCCGCGGCGGCGCGAGATCCTGGATCACCTGGCCTCCGGAGAGCATTCCGTGAACGACCTCGTGATCCGCCTCAGACTTGAGCAACCAT